>NZ_JBHUDE010000009.1:0-144687 GCF_042678205.1 Oceanobacillus luteolus | reverse complement strand
TGTTGTTTAATAAGAAAACGGGGTTTTCTTATTAAGTTTATGCTTGGCCACTCACGTGACCTTGCTTGACATACTGGTTGTTTTGTTCAGTTTTCAAAGAGCAAACATTTCGTTGCCGTTCGTAACGGCGACTTTTCTAATATAACATGGTTGAAATATCTTGTCAACAACTTTTTTAAAATGTTTTTTTCGAAGTTGTTGTCATTTCTTTTTTATAGCGCCGTTTAGCGCAACGAATATTAATTTACCATGTTTACGAAATGAATGCAAGTAGTTTTTTAAAAAAATATACGTAAATAAAATACACGTACTATTCTGTACAAATAAATCCTTAAACATTAAGATACCCAGTTCACCTGAAAGTAAACTGGGTATAATACATCTAATTTATTTATTACGCATTTGCGGGAAAAGCAGAACGTCACGAATAGAAGGAGCATTGGTCAGTAACATGACGAGACGGTCAATACCTATACCAAGTCCACCGGTTGGCGGTAAACCAAATTCCAGTGCCTCAAGGAAGTCCTCGTCCATTAGATGCGCTTCATCATTTCCTGCATCTCTTTCAGCAACTTGTTGTTCGAAACGTTTGCGTTGCTCGATTGGATCATTCAATTCACTGAAGGCATTCGCATGTTCACGCCCTACAATGAATAACTCGAAACGATCGGTAAAACGTGGATCTTCTTGATTAGTTTTCGCCAAAGGAGAAACTTCAACTGGATGTCCATAAATGAACGTAGGCTGAATAAGTGTATCTTCTACTTTTTGTTCAAAGAACTCATTCAAGATATGACCATAGGACATGCTTTCTGTAATTTCCACACCATGCTCTTTAGCTAATGCACGTGCTTCTTCATCTGTAAGCTGCTGCCAGAAATCTACACCTGTAACTTCCTTAACAGCATCTGCCATATGAAGTCTCTTCCATTCTGGCTTAAGGTTGATTTCATGTTCACCATACGTAATATCGGTTGTTCCCAAGACTTCTAGAGCAATATGTGCAACCATATTTTCTGTAAGTTTCATAATATCCTCAAAGTCAGCGTATGCTTCATATAGTTCAATCATTGTAAATTCAGGGTTATGACGAGTGGAGACCCCTTCATTACGGAACACTCTTCCGATTTCATAAACTTTTTCCATACCACCGACTACGAGACGTTTTAAATGTAATTCAATTGCAATACGCATGTATAAGTCGATGTCGAGTGCATTGTGGTGGGTAATAAATGGACGGGCCGCCGCTCCACCAGGAATACTATGCATCATCGGTGTTTCAACTTCCAAGAATCCTTGGTTATTCAAATACTCACGCATTGTTTGGATGATTTTACTACGTTGAATGAAAGTCTCACGGCTCTCAAGATTAGTGATCAAGTCTAAGTAACGTTGACGATAACGTTGTTCCACGTCTTTTAAACCATGATATTTCTCAGGAAGCGGACGTAATGATTTCGTCATCAATTCTAATTGCTCCGCTTTAATTGATAGTTCTCCAGTGTTTGTTTTAAAAACCTTACCTATAATACCGATAATATCGCCTAGATCGAGAGTATTAAATACGTCATAAGCTTCATCACCGATAGCATCTTTTCGTACATATACTTGAATTTGGCCACTCATATCTTGGATATGTGTGAAACCTGCCTTCCCTTTACCACGCTTTGTCATGATTCGGCCGGCCACAACTACTGGGATATCTTTTTCCTGCAACTCTTCCTTTGAAAACAATTCATAGTCTTTTATAATATCTGCTGCAAGATGCGTTCTTGCAAACTTACCGCCAAAAGGATCCACTCCTTGTTCTTGCAAATTTACAAGTTTATCTCTTCGCACCTGCATTTGATCTGTAAGTTCCTCTGACAAAGTCAATCACTCCTGTCTTAATGTATGTATAACTTTAATGTAATTTACTACCTAGAGTTTTCTTTTAGCCTACTATAGCACAGAAAAACCTACCAGCAAACACTGGCAGATTCTTGTTAACTTCACGGCTCCCTCTATATAGAAGCAATGTAGCTTTTTACCTCAATTGCTTCTCGCACCACAATTAACGGTTATTATTATATCATATAATATTCTACCGTTTTTTCACTGTTTCTACATCACGTTGCGGTAGCTCTTCTAACAATTCTTGTGCGGTTTTACCAAACTGCACTATCTCTTCCTCCGCAATTTCCGCCAGGGGCACAAGCACAAATGCACGCTCATGCATCCGCGGGTGTGGAATCGTCAATTGTTCATCCGTGCTACTTTCTTGATTATACAATAAAATATCAAGGTCGATGGTACGTGGACCGAACCGCACGTCCCTTGTCCTGCCAAGTTTTTGCTCTATCCCTTGAATCGTCTCTAATAAGTCATATGGCTCCAATAAGGTTTGGATTTCAATAACCATATTTAAAAAGTCATCTTGTTCCACATAGCCGACAGGCGCCGTTTCGTAGATGGATGAACGCTTTTGGATAGCGATTGCTTCATGCGCCTCCAGTAGATTCAGAGCTTCACTTAAATAGAAATCCCGCGGTTCAATATTTGTTCCAAGTGCAATATATGATTTATTCATCGTTGATTCTCCCTATATATTTCTACAGCTACTGAACGATACTGTCCATCGATTGGTGGATTGGGCTTTACTACTACAACTCGGCAAGCTTGTAATAATGGGAAAGTCTGAAGAAGCTTTTCAGCCACAGACTCAGCAACAGCTTCTATTAGATTCTTTGGTTCTCCCTCCACAATGCTTCGGACAAGCTGATAGACTTCACCATAATGGATGGAATCTTCCATTTTATCCGATTGGCCTGCTTGTTTTAAATCAAGAAAGAGTTCTAAATCTACATGAAAACGTTGGCCAAGTTTTCGTTCCTCCGGGAATAACCCGTGATATCCATAGAACTGCAACTCATTCAAACTTATTTTATCCATTATATACACCTTTTCCAAGCATGGCATCCGTCATTCTTGCAATATCTGCATTCACCTTTACGTTATGAACCCTTACAATAGAAGCACCCTTTGTGATTCCAAGGCAAGTGGTCGCTCCGGTTCCATAGTCACGAGCATCCGGCTGCACATCAAGTACATGACCAATCATGCGCTTCCTCGATGTCGCAAGTAACAACGGATACGGCAACTGTTGAAACATTTCTAGTTTCTGCATGACCATTAAATCGTCTTCCCTCGATTTTGCAAAGCCAATTCCCGGGTCGATGATGATATGATGTTCTGGAACACCTGCATCTTTAGCGATTTTTATGCTTTCCTTTAAATCTTGGATCATATCCAGAATAAGATCCTGATAATCTTCATTTGTCCGATTATGCATCAAGATAATAGGTACGTTATGCTTAGCGACCACTTCTGCGATAGCCGGATCTTTTTTGGCTCCCCAAATATCATTGATAATATCAGCGCCAGCTTCAATCGCTGCTTCTGCAGTTTCCGCTTTGAATGTGTCAACAGAAATAGGAATGTTAAGCTTTTCTTTTATAGCTTTTATTGAAGGTACGATACGAGAGATCTCATCTTGTGCAGATACCGGAGTATGTCCTGGCCGGGTAGATTCTCCACCGATATCGATAATGTCCGCACCCTCTTCTGCCATTCGGACAGCTTGTGCCACTGCTTTCTCTACCGTCGTATAACTGCCGCCATCCGAAAAAGAGTCTGGTGTCACATTTAATATACCCATAATATGTGTTCGTTCCGCTAAATTTAACGATTTAGTCTTCGTCTTCACTATCATGATTCTTGCTTCTCCTCAAAAAACATTTATTTGTATCGTAACACATTCAATTCCAATAAGACAAAAACATACTACTTATGCATGGATAATATTCCCCAATTCAAAAAGGATTAACAGAACAAATCTGCTAATCCTTCAAAACAATCCATTTATTCTTCATCAAATTGGAATAATGCAGTCGATAAGTAGCGCTCTCCGTTATCAGGCAAGATAGCTAGTACTTTCTTTCCTTTACCTAATTCTTTAGCGACTTTCAATGCTGCCGCAACTGCTGCACCAGAAGAGATACCACCGAGGATCCCATTTGTAGTTGCAAGCTTACGGGAAGCTTCAAAAGCTTCTTCATTTTCGATTTGAATAACTTTATCATAAATATCTGTATCAAGGACATTCGGAACAAAACCTGCACCAATTCCTTGGATTTTATGCGGTGACGGAGATCCACCTGATAATACTGGAGAATCTTTTGGTTCTACAGCAAAGAGTTGCACATTTTCAAAATGGGATTTCAACACTTTTCCTGCACCAGTAATCGTACCTCCTGTACCGATACCAGAAATAAAAGCATCCAAGCCATCCTTCATTTGCTCAACAATTTCTTTCCCAGTTGTTTCTTCATGGACCTTAGGGTTTGCCGGGTTATCAAATTGCTGTGGCATGAAATAACCATGTTCATCTTTTAGTTCGTTAGCCTTTTTAATGGCACCTTTCATACCATCCGCCCCAGGAGTAAGCACCAACTGAGCTCCGTAAGCCCGCAATAGATTGCGGCGCTCCTGACTCATTGTGTCAGGCATGACTAATACAGCTTTATATCCCTTTGCTGCTGCAACCATAGCAAGTCCAATACCAGTGTTTCCACTTGTCGGTTCAATGATCGTATCTCCAGGCTTCAATTCTCCGGCTTCTTCTGCAGCCTCTACCATAGAAACAGCTATACGATCCTTTACAGAGCTTCCCGGGTTCATGAATTCAAGTTTCACGTATACATCAGCTGAATTATCATCTGTAAGATTGTTCAATTTAACAATAGGTGTTTCACCGATCAAACGGGTAATATCATTAGCAACTCTCATAAGACCCCTCCTAATTCCCAGTAAATTAATATGATTTCCGATTAATTATAATGTATGTTTAATCGGAAAGTTTGTCAACTATTTTGTTGTTGCAACAATACGAATAATAAAGCATTTTCGTAAAAAAAATGCCGTTCATTATCTGAACGGCTTCCGTTATTATTTGGAATAAATCCAGTCAACTTCGACTTTTTCCCATAATGGGTTTGCTTGTAAGGCAATCTTTTCTTCATGAAGAATCAATTCATTTTCAACATATGGCTTAATCTCTTCATAACTGAATTCAATTGCTGGAAGTGCTTGATGCAAGTAGATGATTGCAATCCCGTTATCTGCGGCAAATGGTTCTGAATAAGTATGTTCATCCATTTTGTTAGCAACTTCCTCATATCCATTCGGGAAGAATTGGCTGCTTGTATTAATAAACCCTAAATATCCGCCGCTATGTTTCGTCTCATCATCATTCGAATACTCTCTTGCTAATTGCTCAAAACTGGCCCCTTGTTCCAATTCTTCATATACCTTCTCTGCAGTCTCCATATTTGAGACTAGAATATGAGATAATTGCATAGCAGAGGAGAAGTCATATTGGTTTTTATAATCAGCGTAATAGCTTTCGATTTCAGATTCGGGAATAGAATATTCCTCTGTCAGTAAAAATTCGAGTTGATATCGATAAATCAGTTCTTCTCGCCACTTCTCTTCTTCCTTATTCAACTCTTCTTGCGTTAATGGTCCTTGCATAGACGTCAAATAAGCAAGATCACGTTCAATGACCTTTTCACTGATTTCAATGTTTTTCTCAGCAGCTAATTGAGAAACGATTTGACGATCGATGATAGATTTTAATGCTTTTTCACCGTGCGTTTCACGCAGATTAGCCATCCAATCTTCATAAGTCACATCAGTCCCGTTAATCGTCGCGACCGGCTCTTTACTTGTAATGGCAGCTTCTCCATCTTTTACAACAACCTTATCATCTTGCATCATGAAAATGAGTGAAGCAATGTTGGTAATAAGGAGTACTATGATGATACCCCATAATAATTTCTTGGACATACGACTACTTTTCTCCCTCGTTTATTGTTTCAATTCTTCTAGTTCGTCCGTCGTAAAATGATATTCTTCACTACAGAAATGACAGGTAGCACTTGCTCCTCCATCTTCTTCTATCATCTTTTCGATTTCATCATTTCCTAAACTGCTAATCGCATTAGCGATTCTTTCTTTTGAGCAGCGGCAACGGTATTCGATAGGCATTTTCTCATGAATGGTAAATGGTTCATCTCCAAATAACTTCTCCAACAACTGTTCTGGTGTGTAACCCTGTTCGATAAGTTTAGAAATGGCTGGAAAATCTTTTACTTGTTCCTCTAACTTTTCAATGACCTCATCATCTGCTCCAGGCATTACTTGAACGATAAATCCTCCTGCTGCAAGAATCGTATGATCCGGGTTAACGAGGACACCAGCTCCTACAGCTGATGGAACTTGTTCTGAAGTCGCAAAGTAATAAGTGAAATCCTCACTGATTTCTCCAGAAACGATTGGAACTTCTCCAGTAAAATAATCTTTCAATCCAAGGTCTTTAATGACACTTAAGCTGCCAGATGTACCAACTGCCCGTGCGACGTCGAGTTTACCTTTGTCATTCAATTCAAAATCGACGTGGGGATTTGTCACATACCCGCGCACATGACCGTCTGCATTAGCATCGACGACAATTGCTCCAATCGGGCCACCGCCTTCAATTTTAATTGTATTGGAATCTTCACCTTTTAACATGGCACCCATCATTCCGGCAATCGTTAAAGTTCTCCCTAAAGCAGCAGAAGCAGTTGCCCATGTATCCTGGCGTCTTCGCGCCTCCTCCACCGTGTTCGTAGACGCAGCTGCATAAGCACGAATCCTACCGTTATATGCAGTCGCTTTAATTAAATAATCTTTCATGCTGTTAACTCCTTTATGAAATATCTTTTAGTCGGTTATATATGATATTCAACCCTTTTAATGTCAAATAACGATCTACAACATCAATCGCTTTCGAATCTTTGGCAATCAGACCGGCCAAACCACCTGTAGCGATTACTTTCACATCTCGGTCGATATCTTCTAACATCTTGTCAATTATACCATCGACCAATGATACATACCCGTAATAAATTCCTGATTGCATCGCTTCTACTGTTGATCTTCCTATAATATGCTCTGTCTCCATAATTTCTATTTTCGGAAGTTTGGAGGCTTTGCTATATAATGCCTCCATCGAGATATTGATCCCTGGCGAAATTAGACCGCCATGGTAATATTCATTTTCATCTATATAACAGAAAGTAGTGGCTGTTCCAAAATCAATCACAATGACAGGTGCGCCATATGTTTCTATGGCACTAACCGCATTGACAATCCGGTCGGCACCAACTTCCCGTGGATTAGGATAGCTCATCTTGAGATATCGGGAAATATCCTGATTTCCAACAACTACTGGTTCCAACTGAAAGTAATTCCTGCTCATTTTTTCCAATGCGTACATAATAGGTGGCACCACAGAGGAAATCACCACTCCATCTATGTCAGTAAAAGAAATCCCTTTATAACTGAAAAGCGAATGGATGAGCATCCCGAACTCATCCTCGGTCTTGTGTCGATCTGTTTTGATCCGCCATTCGTGTAAAAGTTCTTTTTTTTCGAAAACACCTAAAACCGTGTTCGTATTCCCTACATCCAAAACAAATAACATTCGAATCAGACCTTCCTATTTTTCTAAGTTTAAATATAGCATAGGTAACTGGAAAAATGAAAATGGCAGAGCTTGAATATCCACTTCTTTTCATCAAGTATTTCTTCCGCGTAGACTTGGATTAAAAAAAGCAGCCATCCCTTAGCATGGCTGCTTTTCCATTAGTTATTATTCTTATGATCATCGTCACCCATAATCGGATCATTGATATGTCGTTTTTCTTCGGTAGCTTGAGATTCATCGCGTCTTTCTTCCTCGCGTTTCTCCTCAGCTTCTTTCTTCACTTCTTCATAAGATTTTCCGACTTTATCCGGATCTTCGTTCTCTTCTTTTGAATTGATGTTCACTTTAACGTCCTCGTTGTCCTCGTCTTCTTCCACTTCCAACGGCTCCGGTAAAACTCCATCGTTAAAGAGAGATTCGATTTGGCGTCGGTCTAGAGTCTCAACTTCAAGAAGTGTTTGAGCAATCAGCTCCAACTGTTCACGATGTTCTGTAAGGATTGTTTTCGCACGCTCATAACAGTAATTGATGAAGTTCTGCATTTCCTTATCAATTTCATAAGCGATTTTTTCACTGTACGTCTGATTGTTCTGGATGTCACGGCCAAGGAACACATTGCCGCCCTCTCCACTAGAAAATTGGATTGGACCAATTTTGTCACTCATTCCGTATTCAGTAATCATTTTATGAGCGATACTAGTTGCTCGCTGGAAGTCATTATGCGCTCCGGTACTAACCTCACCAAAGATGATTTCCTCCGCAACTCTTCCTCCGAGTAAACCAGTTATCTTATCGAATAATTCCGGTTTCGTCATAAAGTAGCGATCCTCTTTAGGCAGCATGACAGCATAGCCACCAGCTTGGCCACGTGGTACAATCGTCACCTTATGTACGACGTCTGCATCATCAAGCACCATGCCGACAACGGTGTGTCCACTCTCATGGTACGCGACAATATTTCTTTCTTTCTCAGAAATGACACGACTCTTCTTCGCAACACCCGCGATGATACGGTCGGTCGCTTCATCCACATCAGCAGAAGTAATGAACTTACGATCATCCCTCGCTGCAACCAATGCCGCTTCGTTCAACAGGTTTTCCAAATCTGCTCCAGAGAAACCTGGTGTACGCTGAGCAATGACCTTAAGATCGACTGTCTTATCCAATGGTTTGTTACGAGCATGTACTTTAAGTACTGCTTCACGCCCTTTAACATCAGGACGTCCAACCATAATCTGTCTATCAAAACGACCTGGACGTAAGAGTGCCGGGTCAAGGATATCTGCACGGTTTGTAGCCGCAATAATGATAATTCCTTCATTTGCACTAAAACCATCCATCTCAACAAGTAACTGGTTCAACGTCTGTTCACGCTCATCGTGCCCCCCGCCAAGACCTGTTCCACGTTGACGACCAACTGCATCAATCTCGTCAATAAAGATGATACATGGTGCATTTTTCTTCGCGTTCTCAAACAAGTCACGGACACGGGATGCTCCGACCCCGACAAACATCTCTACGAAGTCAGAACCACTGATTGTAAAGAAAGGTGTTCCCGCTTCACCGGCAACTGCACGAGCCAGAAGCGTTTTACCTGTTCCTGGTGGTCCTACTAACAGCACACCTTTTGGAATACGCGCACCGACTGCTGTGAATTTACGAGGATCTTTTAGGAACTCAACAACCTCGACAAGCTCCTGCTTCTCTTCATCAGCACCAGCAACGTCTTTAAAACGCACTTTCTCTTTTTCACCCGATACCATCTTAGCCTTACTTTTCCCGAAATTCATAACACGGCCGCCACCGCCGCCACCTTGCGCTTGACTAAGAATGAATAAGAAAAATAGACCTATTAATAGGAAGGGAACAAGGGTTGTAAGAAAAGTAACCCAAGGGCTTGGACGTTCTTCTTCCTCTGCTTTCAAAACACTATTATCTCTTGCAAGTTGTGTGATTTCAGCAATCACATTTGTATTATCTGGAACTTGGGAAACAAAAGTTTGATTATCATCATGAAGCACACCAGTAATTCGGACAATGCCATTTGCTGGTTGTAGCGTCAATTCTTTTATCTCGCCATTTTCTAAAGCATCTATAAATTCGTCTACATGATATTGTTCACTTTCTTCGCCTGGACCATTTAGTACACTAATTACGCCAATAATGACGAAGAATATAAGTACCCAAAAGAATACGTTACGAAATATCTGACTCATTACTTACCTCCTCCCATACCGGGAAAACTATATTACATAGTACCATATGAAAAAGTTATTATACAACTAATTGCGCTTTAGAATTCACTTTTATTTTTCACCGTCGGTTCAGCTGTTTCATCCCCATTTACTGGCACTTTATCCGGTGAAAGAATTACTCTTTGTCCTGATAGATTTCCTCTTTCAGTACCCCGATGTATGGAAGGTTTCGGTATCGTTGATCATAATCCAAACCATAGCCAACAACAAATTCATTTGGAACTTCGAAGCCCACAAGATCAGCAGATATTGCAGCTGTGCGTCCTGATGGTTTATTAAGCAGTGTTACGATTTTAATGGAATTTGCTTTCCGGTATTTGAAGAGGTCGACTAAATAACTTAATGTTAATCCACTGTCAATAATATCCTCTATAATGAGAAGATCACGGCCTTCCACCTTTGTATCAAGGTCTTTCACAATTTTAACTTCTCCACTTGACTTCGTTCCACTTCCATAACTGGAAACATCCATGAAATCAAGCTCCACATGAATATCCATATGACGTACGATATCCGACATGAATGGCATGGCACCTTTTAGTACACCGATAGCGAGCGGGAATTTCCCATCGTATTCTTCCGCCAGCTGCCTGCCAAGTTCCTTACATTTTTCTTGAATTTCTTCCTCAGTTATTAAGATATGCTTAATATCTTTGTGCATACTATCCTTTAACATTCTTATCCTCCTACTGGTGTCCTTTTTCGTATTGTATACATACAAACTGTTTATCATTTACTTCTATTTGCTTACCTTTTTTCAGGCCAACTAACCATAATATATGTCCATTGCTATCCACAACGATAGGCCAAGAATTTCTTCTTTCGATTGGGATTTTTTCATCAATAAAGATATCCTTCAACTTCCTTGTGCCTTGCAGCCCTTTCCAGCTCATACGGTCTCCATTTTTACGGGTTCGTACATAAAGTGGTAAGGAAAGTCCGCTAGCGGCAATATATAGTGAAAAAGGGGTTTCTTTACCAATTGTGGCTGTATATGTAGCTTTTATTACCGATCCATCTGGTAAATAAGTGGTACCAGGGAGAACTAACATTTGATTAAAGTTCTCTTGTAGTGGATATGATTGTTCGAAGTAAAAAGTCAGTCTGTCATATGCTCGATTTAATTTTAAGCAATGTGGAAAGTCCAGTTTTGTATTTCCGTGAGACTTACGTATCAGTGAAAAAAATTGTTCTTCATGTACATACGATAAGTGGCTTGGTATTGTTTCGTATAGATAGTTCAATATTAGATGAAAGGCACGTCTTTGTAAAGATTGGTCATGTTTTTTGAACAAATTAATATCCATTATGACTTGATGCTTTTCATGATTAAAGACCACAGCTTCATCGAGCACCTTTTTTGCCTGCTTTTGCATATAGGTCTCATCTTCTTCCAAGTTTTCACTAAGATGCTGTGCCGTCCGATGTAAATTCGCGTTTTTCTCTTTTAATAAAGGAATGACATGGTGTCGATAATAATTTCTCGTATGTATACTTTCCAAGTTTGTCGCATCAATCCGTGGGATGATGTTATGCGTTTCACAGTAAACTTCTATTTCACTCTTCGTCACTGCAAGTAACGGGCGGATGATCATCCCTCCCGCTAATGGACGCTGCACTGGAATCCCCTGAAAAGAAGTTGAGGTTGCAGAGCGGACAAGTTTCATTACCAATGTTTCCACCTGATCGTCACCGTGGTGACCGAGAGCAAGATAATCCGCATGAAGTTCTGTCATCTTTTGTGCGAAGAACTTATAACGAAGCTCACGAGCGGCCACTTCCATGCTGATTCGTTCTGTTCTAGCATGGGAACGTACATCAAGGGATGTTCCATGGAAAGTTAATCCCCAATCCTTGCAAATCTGTTTGACATAGTTGAAATCCCCCTCAGATTCCTCCCCACGAAGCTGATGATCTACAGAGAGCACCTGTAAGTCTAGATTCCATTCTTCCCTTACTGTTGACAAAAAATGCAACAAAGCCATGGAATCTGGACCACCCGACACTCCTACAAGCACCCGAGCACCTTGATGCAACAAGCTATGTTTATCGATGAATTTCCGAACTGCATTCTCCATTAAATTCTCTCCATCTACAAGACTATTCTTACTTAATTTTATCACAGTTATCCATTTACCCTAAAGTAAGACCTTCCAGGTCACGAATAAATTATAGTGATTCGGAACGTTGACTTCCCATTCTAATAAATTTCTTTCAAATTACAGTCAAATCATAAAGGAGAGGAGAAAAGAAAAAGCACTTATTATAAAAATCCAAAAAGCCTCCTTGAACCCACTTCCATCATTTTTCTCCGGATTCCTTGGATTGTTTCGTTGTCTTAACGAAAGTAAAACTTGTTTAAGCTCCCGTTTCATTTCGGTACTTGTCTGATACTTCCCTGAAATTGCTTTTTTTAAAACCGGTGCGTATGGTTTTAACGCCTTCACTTGATCTATTCTTTGATAAATATACTTCTTCCTGTTTTTTTCTGGGCGCGGAAAACGTTTTGGGTAAAAGATTTCCAGAAAAATAATTGCAAACGAAAAAAGGTCGTAACTCGGCTCTGCCCGCCTGGAACCCAGCCCCCAGTACCCTCGATCATAAAAGTCGGTATACTCCTTGATGGAGCGACCAATCTGTGTCATCCCACCAACATCTACCCAACGGATTCGGGGAGGAGCTGAACGGACAATCAAATTCTCTGTTTTTAAGTCACCAAACACCCAGCCTTCCTGGTGGAGTTTCTCCAAATCTTCCAGGAGTTGAATCATAAAGGGACCAAGCCAACTAGTACCATGCTTTTGGAAGAAGTCTCGGACAGTCTCCCCTTTGACATACTCCATGACGTAAAAATAAAAAGTCCGCCCATTTGGAGCAGTCCAATCATCCACATCTAATAAAGCAGGCCCAAGGCGATTTCCCCGGACCTGCTCCAATGATTTCAGCACATTAACCTCCAAAGACATAGACGTTTGATTTTCGCTTATTTTTAAAGCAGCAACCTGCCTATTAGCCTGACATAAATAGACTGCTCCAATCGCTCCTTCACCAAGTTTTCCATTTATGAGATAAGTGTTTCCTTTGAATTTCCCTTTGATTAACGTCCCAGGCTTTATACTAGAAACCTGTTTCTTCAATATCCGATTCATTGCCATGACGGAAACTCCTTAACAAACTTTTCTTACCGAATTGATACATCGCTTCTCGGATTGCCGGACCTGTTGGGGTGATTCCACCACTCGTGATTTTAGGGAAAACCGAAGAAACTGACTCTAGTTTTGGAGTCCAGTCGAGCACTTTTTGTATACTCTTCCGTTTGCCTGGAAAACTATAAATTGCAAATCGATTTTTTCCAATTCTTGCATTGAGACTGATAGATAAGTCGATTAATGCCTCTTTCACCATATGCAATTTATGATGCATGCTTGCACTCGTGTCTACTAGAATGACGACCTCAAGGTCAGACGTTTCTCCCAAATCTTCTACTACCTCAATGATTTCACCACGTTTTTCTGGGTCTAAATCTTCTAATCGATGATTCTCTCCAAGAATTTGTTTCAATTCCTTATTAACAAATCCTTGTAGTGTTTGGTTCATTGCTTGCTTGGTAACCATCTGCACTGTTTGTGATAACGCTTCACTATATACAAGCTGACTGACTCCACCTCCTGAAAGTGCTATATCTTCCACTTCTTGAAGTCCTGAACTTTCTTCTGTTTCGTCATGATCAAGAATTCCAATAACGTTTACAGCAATTCCTTGCTGATAAGCAAGTGCTGCTGTTGCTGCCGGATCTTCTCCATGGTTGGAGCACCCATCCGTAATTAATAAGATTTGCCGTAATGTACCTGTTTTCATAGGTTACCCTCCCGTTTCCTAGTTTTACTAGCATCGCCAGAAAACTGGAAGGATATACCTTAACCAAGCGCCTTCTTCGAGTAAATTGGAACCGAAGCCCACTTCGGCTGGTTCTTCATAATCTTCGAGACTAGAACCGTCATATCGTCATCGATTTCCCCTGATTTTGTACGAATGACTTCCTCCAACAGCAAATCAGCAATTTCTTGTGGATCCTCTGTTTCTATTTCTTTCAAAGTGCGTTTCAGCCAAAGCTCCGTATTCTCCACATGTTTAGGTCCATCAAAAACACCATCACTAATCATAATCAAGATATCACCCGACAAGAGCTGGTCACTGACAATATCGATATCAACCTCATGGATAATTCCCATAGGCAGATTACCAGCCTCAATTTTTATAATTTCATTCCCCCTCTTTACAAAGCTCGGTGCAGCACTCACTTTCAAAAATTTTACCATCGCATGGTTTAAATCAATGACCGCAAGATCAAGGGTGGCGAACATTTCGTCCGTTGTCCGTAAAGCCAATATGGAATTGATCGATTTAATCGCCACTTTTTCCGGGATACCGATTTGTAATATTTGTTGCAACAGCCTCAACGTCTCCTCGCTTTCCTCCCGTGCCCGCCTGCCATTCCCCATTCCATCACTTATTGCCATCGCAAATTTCCCTTCACCAAGTTCCATGGTTTTAAAACTGTCTCCTGAAATGAATCCGCCTCCTTTTGCCGCATTCGCAGCCCCTGTTTCCACAATAAACTCCTTTGCGGAACGAAAAGATAAATAACTGTATCCATTTGGAAATGGTGAGATTTCCTCTTCTTTTACAACAATCATTTCTCCAATAATATCGGATAATACCGGCGCAATCAGCTTTTCTCCTTCTCCGTGATATTCATAGAAAGAAATCGTCATTTCTATATCGACATTTCCTTTATCCAGTTGGAAGATATCAAGCTTTTCCAGTTCAATTCCCAAGCCTTTTAACGCATCTATAATCTGAATCTCCTGCTTTTCGTGATGCTCCCTCTCCTTCAAAATTTCATTCGCAAAGTCGTCCATCACTTCGGAAACGCCAAATAATTGATCCGCAACGAGACGCTTACTTTCAAGCACTTGTCGTCGCAATTCATGATTTGCCATATAATAAGTCATTTCTTCCTTAAGCACTTCTACAACCTTCTTCGATTTTACACAATGGTTTTCAAAGGCTCGCTTCACCTTCAAGCTAGGCTCTTGTTGAATCGCGTAAGCATCCTTCATCCCCTCCATTAATTGATACGTCTTATCGAAGTCCTTCTGCCAGCAGCGTTCCTTCATGAAGCAGCTTTGGCATGTCCTCTCTGTCACTTGACTTAAAAACTGATCCGTATCCCGCTTCTTTGCAATAGTTCCAGTTGGATCAGTTTCTGCGACAGCAAAACTACGGGCAAGTGCATCAAATACTCCAGAGAACTGTTTTACTCTTTTTGCTGTAACATCCCGTACCTTTAAAGAGTACTGCTGCTGTTCTTTAGCATGCTCCTCCGTTCCTGGTATGTAGCGAGAGATATTTGAAAACCAACTCGCTGGAGTCAGGAAGAAGAGTAAGATGGCAATAAGCGATTCGGTAATCGAGCCCATTAATGTGATACTCTCACCGTAAATGACGATAAGAAACGTACCGACCAAAAGACCTGCTGCAACACCAAACTTTTTCCCTTCTTTCAGCAGTCCCCCTAACAAGCCCGAAAAAGCTAGTAGACTCATCTGGAATAAATTCGCCACATTCGCAAGTGATAAAATAAGTCCCACTACTACCCCGACCGTCGAGCCAATTGCCGCTCCCCCGACAAAAGCAAAAACTAATACAAAATACCGTGCAAAAATCTGTTCCACTGCCGCACCATATATTACCCAGCCGATGGTACCTGTTAAAATGGAGGCAATTAATATGATCATACAAACAATTTCTTCATTCTTTAAGGCAGGCTTGTACCTTTTTGGTGATAATAATGGGATGCTCTGCATAAATATAAGTACAAGTACAGAAGCCAGTACACTCTCTACCGCTATAAGCAACCATTCATAAGAAGTAATCGGGTTATGCCATGAATATAGAAACATCCGTGGAAGAAAGGTCGCAATCCCTACTACAAAAGGAAGGACTATCTTCTCCCGCTTCAGTTGCTTAAAAACTGCAATCAACATGAGAAATACGAGCACCGAAAGTCCGACGAATAAAGTATGTTCAATCGAATATGTCGCTGCTCCCAAGGAAATCGCCAGTAACGCATGAAGAGTCCTTCTCCGTTGCATCAGCCAGACACTCGCTATAAACGCTAAGGCAAATGGAGAAACTGCCGACAGCACTACAGCTCTTCCAAGTAAAAAGCCGACCATGACTAAAAGCAAGCCCCGATCAATAAATAAAACCCTCGCCTTTGTCCGCCATGGAGATAGCTTCTCCTTCCCAGCCTTCTGTTTCCAACTTGTATACCCCGTTTGCTCTACCGATTGCATCATTCACCATCACTCCATTCTTTTCTGTTAGTAAACCATATTCATTTTGTTTATGTTGTCAAAATTTCAGAGCGTGTCCAAAAAATCGTTCGACGGGAAATTATAAAGAATTCTGAATTTACACACGAACAAATGTTGTGAAATTCTATCAAACTTTATTCTATCAAGGGGAATGGAGTATTAATGGAAAGCGAATATATGCAGAAATGATGAATGTTTGACGAAAATGTGGGAAAGTATCGGCTTTTATTGTCTCTATTCGTTTAAAACCTTTATTTTATATCTCATTCTTTTATAATTTAATTTTTTTATCAAAACATGTTGACATAATTTAAAACCTAGTGTATTATAAATCTCGTTGACAATTTTGGCGGCGTAGCTCAGCTGGCGAGAGCGTACGGTTCATACCCGTGNCGTTGACAATTTTGGCGGCGTAGCTCAGCTGGCGAGAGCGTACGGTTCATACCCGTGAGGTCGTGGGTTCGATCCCCTCCGCCGCTATATACCAATCAAAAGCAAAAAAGACCGTTCAGGGACTGACAAGCTGGACTGAGGTGCAGGAAGATAAAGGAAACATGGCGAGGTAACGAGNCCCGTGAGGTCGTGGGTTCGATCCCCTCCGCCGCTATATACCAATCAAAAGCAAAAAAGACCGTTCAGGGACTGACAAGCTGGACTGAGGTGCAGGAAGATAAAGGAAACACGGTGAGGTAACGAACCGATGTTGACTTATCGACCGGAAGCTCAGGAAGTTTGCGCAGTCCCTGGTCTTTTTTTGCTAGNAACGAGCCGATGTTGACTTATCGACCGGAAGCTCAGGAAGTTTGCGCAGTCCCTGGTCTTTTTTTGCTAGACGATAGAAAAGCTGAAGAGCGCGGTTAGGGACGGTCGAATTGGACCACGGCGCAAGGAAATAAAGGAAACACGACGAGGTACGAGCCGATGTTGACTTATCGACTGGAGGCGTGGGAAATTCGAACAGTCCCTGCGCTCTGAAGCTAGACATACCAAAAGTAAAAAGTTCTGCATCTTGGATGCAGAACTTTTTTTATTCTATCACTCTCTAATTAAACAAAACAGCAGGGCCCATCTTGGTAGATGAATCCTGCTGTTTCTCTATATAAGAGCATTATTATTTTCTAGACAGCAAACTTTTAGCCGCGTTTAGCACCTCGACCTCCGCGTTTGGACTCGGTATGCTTCTTCAGTGAGGCTAAGCGATCTTCCGAATCTTTCAAGAACCGACTCATTTTCGCTTCAAAAGTTTCCTGGCGTTCTTTCGGATTTCTTTGGCGAACTGGTCGTTCTTTTGCTTTCTTAATCGATAGACCAATCTTTCCATCCTTTTCGACATTAATTACTTTAACCTCGACAGTATCGCCGACAGTCAGATGATCATTAATGTCTTTAACATAGTTATCAGCTACCTCACTAATATGGACTAGGCCTGTTTTCCCTTTTTCGAGTTCAACAAACGCTCCAAAATTTGTGATTCCTGTAACCTTTCCTTGCAGCTTGCTGCCTACTTCAATTGACATAAAAAAAATGCTCCTCCTTAAAATTTTAGGTATACTTCTATTCTTAGTATATGGCTGTTAAGTTAAAGTGTCAATATGACGGGTCCCCATCTTGAAGCTTAAAAATCAATTCTCCCTTTTTTGTAAAGAAGTAATTGGTTCTCGCAATATCGAGGACATAACTTTCATCATTCAATAATTCGATTTCTTCCTTCAAATGTTCTTCTTGCCGTTTCAGTTCCGCTAATTCTTCTTGGAGTTTCTCGTACTCTTCCGTTTTTTCGGCATGTAAGATCCGCTGATTCCAATGATAGAATCCCATTGCTCCAATCATTAACATGATCACAAGAGAGAATAACACAAGACGTCGAATTAAACGCTGCCTTTTTCTTTTCTGTCTTTCTATGTAAGCGTCATACTGCTGCACATAATTCGAATCTAATCTTGTAACCGTTTTTCTTCTTTCCGACAATTACCCTACCTCCTTCTAAACGTCAGATACTCGATTCCTTTTTTCAGTTTAATTCTTATTGTACTATAAATTGGACTAGATTTGTGTAACAATTTCTTAAATTTTTCTGGTATAAAAGGCTGCAGCATACGACCAATCAGGAGGAAGGGAAATAGGATAACCTTAAAAATAAAGCCCAGTAACTTAATTACTATTTGAAAGAGGAAAATAATAACACTTGAACATACGAGAAAAATCCATTTCAACGGCATAATAATAAGTAAGATAAAAAGACGCTTGAAAAATTGAAAGATCGCCCGGAATATATCGATGACCCTTTCCAACAGACGTTTATATAATGTGTTTAATAACGCCTGATAAAAGGAAAAGCCCAACAGGCAAGCTAAGAATATATAAAGCCGGATTTCTCCCGCATTGACGAGGAATAAACAATAAAAAATAATAAGTGTCTGCAAAAGCCAAAAACTGATTTCCAGAAAGTAACTCGTTACTCTTTTTCCTTTCCAATGGACGGAGAATCGCCGGAATGTATCTTGGGCAATACCTAAATAGATTCCGCTCAACACCATAATGGCCATTGTAGCAAATTGGACGGAAAGAGTCATCGGAACAACTTGCTAAAGAACCCCTTAGCCTTCTCCCCATGGACTTCATCAATATAGGATAGTTCATAGATTCTGCCTTTTATTGTAACATTGCCGGAACTAACATCAAGATTCTTTAGTTGAAGGTTTTGTCCACGGATAATGAGATAGCCTTGTACAGTTTCCAAAAGAAACTCTTCGTTGTCAAAGCTATCCACTTCCTTGACCCCACTGATTTCAAGATTTTTACGATTCGTAAGCTTCACCTGATGCTCCATTTCCACCACTCGATTGCTATTTGAATAGTTCCCAAATTCGCCCATAAAAAAACCTCCTTCTCAATGTAAATTTATGAGTGGAGGGACAAGTATAGAACTAAATACTCGTTCTTATATTTTTTCTTCTTTCACTACGGTATACAGCGTTTCTGCTTCATCTTTTTTAACCGTTTCTCTCGTATCATTCACGCGTACCGTGACAACCTTTTGCCCGAATTGGATCGCCAAGGTATCCCCAGGAGTAATGGTGGTTGAAGCTTTCGCTGCACTTCCGTTCACCGTAATCCTTCCCTGATCAGCAACTTCTTTTGCAAGGGTCCGGCGCTTAATCAAGCGGGATACTTTGAGAAATTTATCTAAACGCATGGCTATTCCCTCCCTTTTGCTTCTTGCCAGTATTCTTCCATTTCCTCTAATGTTGTATCTTCTATCTCTTTGCCAGATTCTTTTATTCTTTCTTCCACATAGTTGAACCGGGAAGCGAATTTAGCGTTAGCCCGATTCAGTGCAACCTCTGGATTTATATCGTAGAAACGCATCAAATTGGCAGTAACGAATAAAACATCTCCAAATTCATCTTCTATGTCGACAGCATTACCCATGCTGATGGCTTCTTTCACTTCTGACAGTTCTTCTTCAAGCTTTTCCCAAACGTCTTCAACATCCGTCCAATCAAATCCTACCTTACTAGCTTTATGTTGAAGTTTGGCAGCTTTGGCTAACGAAGGTAAGTGCTTCGGTATGCCACCAAGCAATGTATCATGTTTCTTTCCTTTTTCTTGTTGTTTGAGCGCATCCCAGTTGGTAAGAACCTGATCAACTGAATCGACTTGTTCCTCACCGAACACATGAGGGTGGCGATGGACCATCTTATTAGTAATCGACCGGATGACATCATCAATCGAGAAGTATCCTTCATCGTCTCCAATTTGGCTATAAAGGACGATATGCATGAGAAGGTCGCCAAGTTCCTCAATGATATTGTCATCATCCTCATTATCAATTGCATCCATTAATTCATAGACCTCTTCAATCGTATATTCCCGAAGCGACTGATGGGTTTGCTTTTGATCCCATGGACAACCGTTCGGGCCTCGGAGTGTAGCCATCACTTCCACTAAACGGGAAAAGCGATGCGGCAGCTGCTCATGAATGACAGGAGGAACATACACACTCGTTAAATTGTTTACTTCCACTGTGCGATCCAAATCCTCTAGTGGCAGTTTCGTCAGCTTTTCGTGTTCCGTGCCTGCCGCCTCCACAATTGTCACTTCATAATCGGGAGGTAAATCCTCCAGTAAAGTCAATTTCACTTCTGATGCAATAAAAGAGTCATATACCTGACAAAATACCAGATGCTGCTCATAGTTTAACTGTCTCCGTTCAAAACTTGTCCCATCGACAAATTGGAAACCATCGATAGGGTCTATTTTCAGGGAAGTAAATAAAGCATCCAAATAACTTTGGCCGCCTGAAATTTCTACCTCGACTTCTTCTTGTTCGAGCAATAGTTGTACCGTTTTCTCTGCAAGCATCGGATGTCCTGGAACTGTATAGACAATTGAACTTTCCTTTGCTACTTCCAGCAACTGGGCAACAATCGTTTCATAGACTTCAGCAAAATTCGAAGTCTCCTCATATATGGCATCAAATGAATAAAATGAAATCCCTTCCTGCCTTAAGGTATCAATGACAGGGTGGTCCGTCGTCCGCGTATAAATTTCCTGCTGGGAATCCTTCAGTTTCCTATATACTCCTAGTGGCAGCTGGTTTATATCCCCAGCTCCTAACCCGATTACCTCAATCTTGCTCATTCTATTATCTCTCCTTATAGATGCGCATCAACAAACGTGAAAATGGTAACATCATAATTTCTGAACGTTTTAAAGCCTTTCCGCGAATTAAAATGAATATGTACATGCAGGCACCTGTGCTGGCAATTATTCCAACAAAAAAGAGTGCTCCGGCTCTTGAAAGTTCGGCCGGTAAAAATTGTTTAATAACAAAAATATAAAGGAGCATAGCGGAAGTGGCAAGAAATAGCGCTCGCCAATTAATGTATCTGGCAAATTGCAGGTTTGGCAATTTGCGCTTCAGTTCCAACAATACAAAACAGGAAAAGAACGCTAATCCAATAACAGTCGAAATGGCACTGCCGGTTATTCCATAAATAGGAACGAGCCATTCATTGCCAATCCAGTTCAGCATCACCGCGACCAGAATTAACAAGGCAGTCCGCTTCATATAGCCTAATCCTTGTAAGATAGTAGCACAAGTGATTCCAATGGCACTGAGTAAAATCGCGAGCATTAAAATCCTCAAATCAACAGTTCCTTTTAAATCCTGATACAACAAAATATTAGCTTCTGGCATGATTGCAATCAGCCCTGCTGTAGCGGAAAAAGCCAAGTAAAAGCTTATCGCAAGGCTACTGCGTACTTTTTGGTAAAATTCAATCGGATTTTCTTTTAATTTGCTCTTAGAAATCGATGGTATCATAGCAAGCGCGAACGAAGAACCGAGTACAGTTCCGAGTTGGATCAGTGGCTGTCCCCTGTCCAAAACACCTTTCTCCTCCATTGCCTCCCTTGGCAGTAAGCCGTATTCCTGTAAAGCTGGGATAAGAGTGAACGCATCTCCAAATTGGAATAAAAGTAATACCATATGATTAAGAGCAGCTACAAACCCCAATAAAAGGAGAGTCTGGATATAGTAGCGCCAAGGAATACGCTCGTTGCTAATTCGGGGAACTTCTTGCCGTTTCATAAAAATGAGAAGAATGAATATAGCAACGACCCCTCCGAAAATACTGGCAATTGCTGCACCTTCCCCAATCCGGTACATACTGACACCCTGTGCATTCACATACAGGGCAACTAGAATAATCATGAACACGCGGACAACCTGTTCTCCGACTTGGGAATATGCCGTTGGCTTCATTTGCAAGTGCCCTTGAGATGCTCCCCTTAATAAAGATGTAAAAGGAATGACTAAAAAACTCACCGCAACAATTTTGTATGCACGTGTTAAATTCGGATCCCCAACCCAAGTTGCCACATTTCCCGAAAAAACAAATAAAAGGGAAGCAATAATACCTACCATGAAGAAGAGAATAAGAAGAATAGGCAAGTAAAAATGATTCAGTGTGAGTTTCTGCTGTTTTCTTTTTACTTCAGCCGCGATATTAGAGATTGCGGATGGAAAACCATATAATGATAAAACAAGCGCCATCCCCAACAACGGATAAATTTGCTGATAGATATAAAATCCAACATCGCCTGTGAAGTTTTGGAGCGGTACCCGGTAGCCCGCGCTCAGTATCTTACTCAACATTCCTGCGATGGTCAGCAAAAACGCTCCTCGCAACAAACCCTTACTTTCACTCGTCATCCAATAAACGTCCCTTACGCAATAAATTTGAATATATTATACCATTAAATGCTAATCCATGTGTGAGCGTCAAAGAGCTTCCTTGTAATGGGAACATCAGACAATCTAAACGGTCTTGTTCTCATTAATGGTGACTATTTTGTTTTACATCAGACATTTTTAACTAGAAAAAGGTCAACCAGGACTGCCCTGATTGACCCAATGAAGTTATTCCATCTGTTTTCCTAAAAATATGGATGCTGTTTCTGAAACCTTCGCTTCGACATCTGTTAACTTTTGACCTTCTGTTGAGAATAATAATACACAGCCAATCGGATCGCCGTTCGCTACTATTGGGCTAAGACAATAAGATTCAAGCTCTGTTTCCTTACCGTCCAGTAATTCAAACGTCCCTTTATCCGTTTTAAGTATTTGGTTACGACCCTCAATAGCTTTTGTTACATCGGAACCAATCATTTTATTTAAATAGTCCTTTTTCGATTCACCAGCAACCGCAATTACATCATCACGATCACATATCAACACTGGTATTTTTAATGAATCAAATAGAGACTCTGCATATTCCTGCGCGAAATGTCCTAGTTCACTAATAGGCGAATATTTCTTTAGAATAACTTCCCCATCCCGATCGACGAATATTTCAAGAGGGTCGCCTTCTCGGATACGTAACGTTCGTCTGATTTCTTTAGGAATAACAACCCTGCCTAAATCATCAATCCTTCGTACAATTCCTGTCGCTTTCATACCATTCTGCCTCACTTTCAAGTAGAAAATACATTTACTAAATATCACCAGTGTTGGTGTTAGTATGAAGCAACATGGGATAATTATACATTATCAATAAATTTAGGTATCACGGTTTACATTCGCTAATTTTTTGATTAGTTCTTCCGCCACTTCATAGCGCTTCCGTTCGGTTTCTCTCGTCCATGTAATAACAATCTTCAATCTGTTATTCTCCGTTCCAAGCTGGACATTACGACCAAAACTGTTGGCCAATTCAAAGAGCTTGGCACCGTCTACCATTTGACTCCGATTTTCTTCCAACAACATTTCCAGTTGCTTTTTCTTCTCGGTGATAAATTCTACCCTCTCTTTGCGGCCATGCAATCGCAGTTTCGATACCGTAAATAGATGTTCCACTTCTTCTGGATAATCACCGAAACGGTCAATGAGTTCGTCCTGTAGTTCGGAAATATCCGCTTCTGATTCGATCGTTTGAAACAGTTTATAAATATCAATCTTCTGCTTGCCGTCCGGGATATAATCTTCTGGGATATAGGCATCGATTTTTAATGAGATCTCCGGATCAAACGGTGTGATATCTTCTATTTCCTTGCCCTGCTTTCGAGCATCGATTGCATCTTTCAACATCTTCGAATAGAGGTCATATCCAACAGAATCAATGAATCCGTGCTGCTGCGAACCAAGCAAGTTACCTGCCCCACGAATGGATAAGTCTCGCATAGCAATTTTAAAACCGGAACCGAGCTCTGTGAATTCTTTGATGGCCTGTAAACGCTTCTCCGCCACTTCACTAAGGATTTTGTCCTTCTTGTAAGTGAAATACGCATAAGCTACCCGATTCGAACGACCGACCCGGCCCCTCAATTGATAGAGCTGGCTTAATCCCATTCGATCCGCGTCGTTTACAATCAACGTGTTCACATTGGGAATGTCTACTCCAGTCTCAATAATCGTCGTACTTACCAAAACATCAAATTCCCCTTCAAGGAAGTTTAAAATTACATTTTCCAATTCTGATTCGCTCATTTGTCCATGTGCAATCCCAACTCGGACACCATCGACGAGCATACCGACATCCCTAGCTACTTTATCGATATTTTCAACTCGGTTATATAGGAAAAATACTTGTCCTCCTCTGGCCATTTCACGTTCAATGGCTTCCCGAACCAAGATGGGATTATATTCCATGACATAAGTTTGGATCGGAAATCGATTTTCTGGTGGCGTCTCAATGACCGATAAATCACGTACACCTAACATGGACATATGCAATGTTCTCGGAATCGGTGTCGCCGTCAGTGTAAGCACATCGACATTGATCTTTATCTGTTTAATTTTCTCTTTATGTTTTACACCAAATCGTTGCTCTTCGTCGACGATAAGTAAACCTAAATCAAAATACTCCACATCTTTAGATAACAAACGATGTGTCCCGACTACAATATCAACTGTTCCTTTTTTAAGTCCTTTTAATGTCTCCGTCTGCTGTTTTCTTGTTCGGAAGCGGCTCAGTAACCCAATGTTGATCGGGTAATCCTGGAATCGCTCTCGAACCGTCTCATAATGCTGTTGAGCCAGTATGGTTGTAGGCACAAGGAAAGCCACTTGTTTTCCATCCATAATGGCTTTGAATGCTGCACGGATAGCAACTTCTGTCTTTCCATATCCAACATCCCCACAAAGCAAGCGATCCATTGGTCGAGCCTTCTCCATATCAGCTTTAATTTCTTCAATACATCGGAGTTGGTCTTCTGTTTCCTGATAAGGGAAGGAAGCTTCAAACTCCCGCTGCATTTCCGTATCTGGAGAAAAAGCATAACCTTTCTTCGCTTCCCGTTCGGCATAGAGCTTAATAAGTTCATCCGCAATATCCTCTACATTCGATTGCACACGGCGTTTTACCTTCGTCCATTCTGTTCCACCAAGTTTATAAAGCTTTGGTTCTTTCCCTTCTGAACCGACAAACTTCTGGACTTGGTCAATTTGATCAATAGGGACAAAGAGCTTATCGTCTCCAGAATATTTAATAAGCATATAATCATTATGCATGCCGTTCATTTCTAATGTTTCAATACCTAAATATTTCCCGACTCCATGGTTCGTATGAACGACGTAATCGCCGATATTCAGCTCTTGATAGCTTTTAATCCGCTCAGCATTGGAAATTTTTTGTGTTTTACGTTTTCGTTTCGTCTGCTTTTTAAATAACTCGTTTTCGGTGATGATGACCAATTTATGCATCGGCAATTCAACTCCGCTCGATAAGTTCCCAACAACAATTGTAGGCTTGGAAACCGGGAGCTGTAATTGTTCAGCCACTACCGCCTCAATTTGATAATCCTCTAAAATGGCATGGACTTTCTCTCTTCGCTGTTCATTAGGCACCAATATGAGTACCGATGAAGCTGATTTTTCCCAACGCTGCAATTCGCTTTTGAATAAATGCATCTGACCGTGAAATTCTTGCATGGCCCGTGATGAGAGATTAATGATATTTTCGGGTTGGGTATTCGGAATATGACGTAGAAAAACAGACATGTAAATACGCTGTTGTTTCATTTTCTCCAGAACAATCTGCCAATCAAAAGAAAAACGGCTGTCTTTAACCATGCGATTGGCCTCTAAGAGACTGCTATACCATTCAGCTTCTTCTGTATCCAAGTTTGTTGCGGTCTCCTGAATTCTGCCCATTTCTTCCAAAACAATCAGACCATCATCTGGTAAGTAATCTAGTAAACTCTTAGGACTTTCATAGAAAAATCCGATATATTTATACATTTCCTGAAAGCGTTCCATATTTTTCAAACGACTAATATCATGTTCAATCGTTTCTACAAGTTCCTCTTTGCCCGACTTTGATGTTTTGTTCTTCAAAGTTTCTGCCAACGCCTTTTCAATCCGCTCTGCTGCAGACAGCAGATCTTCCTGTGTAAGGAGAAGTTCTGTCGCTGGGCCGATATTAATTTCCGTAATTCTTTCTAATGAACGCTGTGTATCCGCATCAAAGAAACGAATAGAATCGATTTCTATATCAAACAACTCAATACGAACAGGGTGCTCTTCTGTAAGTGGATAAATATCAATAATTCCGCCTCTTTGACTGAATTCCCCAGGGGCCGTGACCATTTGTGTACGCTCATAACCCATTTCTACTAAAAAGGAAAAATAGGCGTCTACATCGATTTCTTCTCCCTCTTTAAACTTCAGTTGATATTTCAACCAGTCACTCGGACTTGGAAGTATCCTTTTTAAAGCAGCAATAGGGGCAATCAGAATGCCCGACTTTCCTTTCGACCAGGCAGTAAGCGCCTCAATCCGCTGACTTCTTAACTCAGGGCTCGCTGTAGCAATTTCAGATGCTATCAACTCATTTACCGGATAAAGGTGTACCCGGTCTTCCCCGACTAAATCTGTGATGTCATCATAAAGCTGCTCGGCTTGCAATAGTTGATGAGTCACTAACAGTACCGGCCGTTTAGTTGATTCATTAATGGCAGAAACGAGCATGCTTCTAGCAGGACCAGCTAATCCCGCTACAAGCTGCTCCTTCATGCCATTGGATATCCCGTCCAGAATCGTCTGGATATCCTCTTTTTCCTGTAAAAATTGATGTATTTCCCTCATGTATACCACTCTACCTATTTCAAAATAAATGCAAAAAACGCTTTGGTCCAACCACCAAAGCTGTATAGCCTAATGTATAAAATAATCGAGTTCATGATAATGCGGATGTTCTTGCAGGGTATCCTCACATGCATCACAAATCGCAAAAATTTTTATATTACCGTCTTCTTGATACTTCAACATTTCTTGTTTTTCCTTTGCTGTAAGTTGATCAATACCGAGTAGGGCGGCATCCAGTACTTGTTCCTCTAGTCTGCCAATCTCTTCCTTACAATGTCTGCATTGATAGATAATCGCCACGTATATCGCCTCCTCAGAGTCTATAAATAAAGTTTATCCGATTCAGCATCGTTTATACGTGAGCGTTCACTTAACTGTTGTAATCATTCATCACTTCAAGGAAACTTTTGCCCTTTATCCATTCTTCACAAGCATCAGCTGCTTTTCCAATACTATCTTGGATTACATCTTGCTCTGATTTCGCAAAATTAGCGAGCACATAATCGACGATAGGCATCGCATTTGTCGGTCTGCCAACTCCAAATCTGACCCGATTAAACTCTTTTGAACCGAGATGTTCAATGAGGGAGCGCATTCCATTATGTCCTCCATGCCCACCTTTAGCCCGAAGTCTAATCTTCCCAGTCGGCAAATCAAGATCATCATAAATTACAAGAAGATCCTCCGAATCGACACCATAATAGTCCATTAACGGGCGAACAGCATTTCCTGATAAATTCATGAAGGTTTGCGGTTGCAAAAAGATAACCTTCTCCCCATGAACCATTTCCATGGCATAATCTCCGTTGAATTTACTTTTATCCAATTTTAAATCATGACGTGCAAGCAGTTCGTCAATCACCAAAAACCCAATATTATGTCTGGTTTTATGATATTTTCTTCCCGGGTTGCCTAACCCAACTATTAATTTCATGTTATACTTCCTCATTTACTATTTTGTCGGCTTTTCGCGTAACTGAATTTTCTAAATTCTATCGAGTCACGTTTTCGGGATAAAAAAAGACTAAACAAGCCCTCCTAACACAACATCTGATATGTTCTTGATAGGAGGGTTGTTCTCTAGTATATATGCAACTCTTGGTAATTATTCGTTCTCTTTTTCACCATCAACAAGTTCAGGCTCTGCATCTTCATCAACTTCCGCAGGCTCTCCTGAAGAAGGCGCTACAATTGTAACAACTGTAGTATCCGGCTCATCGACATATTCGAATTTATCGGATTTTGGCAGATCTGCAACGGAGATCACATCACCGATTGCCAATTCTGTCACATCGACTTCAATTTCCTCCGGAATATCAGCAGGCTTCACTTTAATTAACAATTCGTACTGTGCAAGCTGTAACACACCACCATCTTTAACGCCTACAGCTTCCCCTTCAACACGGACAGGTACGGAAACTTCCATTTCCTCACTCATATCAACCACATAAAAATCTGCATGGATTAATGAATTTTTAATCGCATCCATTTGATATTCATGAAGCATAACATCTGCCTTCGTGTCATTTTCGATTTCCAGTGTGATGATTGCGTTTCTTCCTTCATCACGTACAGTTTTTAGTAGTTCAACACTATCAACCGCCACCGTTTTCGGCTGTTTATCCTTTCCGTAAACAACTGCTGGGACTTGTCCCTCGTTTCGAAGTTGTTTCGTTACTGATTTACTTAAATCATCTCTCTTAACTGCCTTAAGTTTTACTGCCATCTTCATCATCCTCCAAAAATTTACTATTAACCACACCAACGTATGCTTACTAACCTTTGGTAGCTGAATCTTACACATGTATCTTAAGTCGAGCTAAAAAAACGTTTTGTACTATCTAGTAATCATGGAAAAACAACCATAGATATATACCTTACTGCAAAACCTCCGAAATTTAATCAAACAATATACTTACGGATTGTTCTTCATGAACGCGGACAATCGCCTCTCCAATCAATGGAGCAACGGATAATACACTGATTTTATCCACTCGTTTTTCTTCTGGGAGTGGAATACTATTCGTCACAACCAACTCCTTGATTTGGGATTTTGAAATCCGTTCAATAGCTGGTCCTGATAATACTGGGTGTGTACAACAAGCATACACTTCTGTAGCTCCATTTTCAATTAAAGCGTCTGCTGCGAGCGTAATCGTTCCACCAGTATCGATGATATCATCAATTAGAATGGCAGTCTTGCCTTCTACATTCCCGATAATATTCATAATTTCTGCGACATTTGGTTTTGGTCTTCGCTTATCAATGATACCAATAGGTGTTTTTAAACGATCGGCAAGTTTTCTTGCACGCGTTACCCCACCATGATCAGGAGATACAACAATAACATCTTGGAGATTCTTCTCTTCGAAGTAATCAGAGAGGATTGGTACCCCTTGTAGGTGATCGATTGGTACATTGAAGAACCCTTGAATTTGTGGCGCGTGTAGATCAAGTGTAATGACCCTGGTAGCTCCTGCTGTTTCTAGCAAGTCAGCAACCAATTTCGCTGCGATCGGCTCTCTTGAACGTGCTTTTCTATCCTGTCTTGCATAACCGTAATAAGGCATAACAATATTGATTGATTTAGCGGATGCACGCTTCAAAGCGTCAATCATAATTAGTAATTCCATTACGTGGTCATTGACCGGTGCAGAAGTGGATTGCAACACGTATACTTCACTTCCACGTATACTTTCTTCAATATTAATCTGTACCTCACCGTCACTAAACCTTGATACAGTACATTTTCCTAAGGAGATCCCGATATGATCTGCGATTTCTTGTGCCAATTTAGGATTTGAATTAAGTGTAAATAACTTTAGCGATCCGTCCTCATATTTCGATGCCATTAAAATAACCCTCCGTTAATCTTTTTTTCCTTTGTTTCCCTTGAGTCGCTCTGCATAATTCTCTTTATTCGTCTGTCTTGCTCTGGCGATGGATAATGCATTGTCAGGCACATCTTTATTAATGGTAGAACCTGCAGCAACATATGCCCCTTCACCGATGGTAACCGGTGCAATCAAGTTCGAGTTGCAACCTACGAATGCATTGTCTGCTATTTTGGTTAAATGTTTATTCTGTCCATCATAATTAACTGTTATCGTACCACAGCCTACATTTACATTTTTCCCGATTTCTGCGTCACCTATATAGCTTAAATGGGAAACTTTACTTTCATCACCGAGGGTAGCTTTTTTAAGTTCAACAAAGTTGCCGACTTTTGTGTGATTTCCTACTATTGAATCTGGGCGGATATGTGCAAATGGGCCAACTGACGTTTCACTTCCAATTTTACTATCATGTACCACACTCTGTTTGACGACCGTATTTTGACCGATATGCGCGTTAATAAGTTCACTATTCGGTCCAACCACAGCGTCTGATTCAATTGTTGTTTTTCCTTGGATTGTAGTTCCCGGGTGAATCGTCACATCTTGTTCGATAACGACATCCGGACCGATATATGTCTGTTCAGGATCAAGAATGGAAACGCCATTACGCATATGCTTTTCGTTGATCCGTTTCTTCATAATACGTTCTGCTTCTGAAAGCGCAACCCGATTATTTACCCCGAGTGTCTCTTCAAAGTCAGAAGTCAAGTAAGCTGTAACAAGCTTGTTATCATCTTTCATAATTTCAATGACATCCGGTAAATAATATTCACCTTGGACGTTGTCATTAGATACTTTTTGAAGTGCTTCAAACAGATGTGCATTATTAAAACAATATGTACCTGTATTTATTTCATTGACGAGTAGCTCTTCTTCGCTTGCATCTTTATGTTCGACAATCCGCTCTACTTGCTGTTCCGCATTCCGAATAACCCTCCCGTATCCAGCAGGGTCAGGAGTATCAGCTGTTAGAATTGTTGCACTTGCCCCTGATTGTTCATGGTGTTCAACTAATTTACGGAAGGTTTCTCCTGTAATGAGTGGTGTATCCCCACAAGCAACAATAGTTGTCCCTTCGGCATCTTTCAGTAAATCCTTCGCTTGTAGAACGGCATGGGCTGTACCCAATTGTTCTTCTTGAATCACAAATTCCGTTTGTGCTCCAATCTCTTCTTTTACTTTCTCAGCACCAAAGCCGACAACAGTAATCGTTTTATCTAAGTTAACGGCATTCAAATGATCTATAACATGCTGAACCATTGGTTTTCCGACTACAGGGTGCAGCACTTTATAAAGCTTTGATTTCATCCGAGTACCTTGCCCTGCAGCAAGAATGACAGCATAGCGTTTCGTCATAAAGAAACCTCCAATATTCTTCTAATTGTCCACTTTAAAATATATCGTAAACGTATAAGGATTTCAAGGGATTGCGGGAATATGCAAGTGTTTTTTTATGGAAAGGAAAGGAGGACAAAAAAGAGGCTAACCTATGTAAGATTAGTCCCCCCCTGTTTATTTATGGCCGATTTTAGGAAGCGCCTGCTTCTTCGAATTCGACTTCACTTTCTCCTGATTGTCGGTACGCCTCAAGTACTGCGTCCTGAATTTTATTTCTCGTATTAGAATTGATTGGATGGGCAATATCTCTAAATTCTCCATCCGGTGTACGTTTGGACGGCATCGCTACAAAAAGCCCATTATTCCCATCAATTACACGGATATCATGGACTACAAATTCCTGGTCCAAAGTAATAGATGCGATCGCTCTCATTCTGCCCTCAGTATTTACGCGGCGCAATCTTACGTCAGTAACTTCCACGATGTTTCACCACCTTTTCCCATTTGAACTCTATTTCTATAGTTCAACAAAAGTCTTAAAATTCCTGCTTTTATTTTAAAAAAGTTTCTTTTTGGTTAAAAAAACTTTCAAAAAAGGGAAAAGGCAACTATTTTAGGGGAATTATTATCTATAATTCCCCGGAATGATCTCCATTTTCTTTTCTTCAGGATCAACATGTGAAATTTTAATAAGCGATGTATAGTTGGTAACCTTTCTTTCTTCTTCTTCATCGTCAGCTTCCGCAAATACACCAATCGCTTTTACCTCTGCATCAAACTCAGCAAGCAAATTCATAATACCAGTTATCGTTCCGCCTGCTTTCATGAAATCATCGATGATACAAACCTTAGACCCTTCTTTAAGGCTGCGTTTTGCAAGCACCATCGTTTGAATCTTTCTGGAGGAACCTGAAACATAATTAATACTTACTGAAGAACCTTCAGTCACTTGCGGATCTCTTCTGGCAATGACGACGGGGACATTCAAAAATGAAGCTACTGCATAAGCAAGGGGAATTCCTTTCGTCGCTACGGTGACAATGGCATCAATCTCTAGAGAAGCAAAACTGGAAGCAAAGATACGGCCAATTTCCCGGACTGTCTTCGGGTCGCCTAGCAAATCACTCATATATAAATATCCACCCGGTAAAATACGATCAGGATCCTTCAATATTTCACAAAGGCCTTGAATGAATTTCTCATTTTTTCCCTCTGTGTTTTTAGGAATGAATCGTACTCCCCCACTAGCTCCTGTCGTCCGATGGAGATATCCTATACCTTGCTGTTCAAATACATCATGTATAATATCTAGATCTTCACTGATGGAAGATTTGGTTGTATTACATAAATCCACAAAATAAGGTAATTGGGTATGTGTATGGGGATTTTCTAGAAAATATTGGGTTAACACGATCAAACGGTTACTTCTTTTCATTTCTACACCTCAAAACCCGTATATTTTTATCTAAATATACCATTTTCATCCGTATTTAGGCAATAATTATCCTAAAAGACGGACTAAATAAACTTCATCACAAAATCCCCGCATCCCATTATAAATCCGCTTTGCTTTCTGATGTTGCTGGACTAAACCATAAACTGTAGGGCCTGTTCCACTCATCAGTACACCAGGAGCCCCTAAATTCTTCATAGAATCTTTGATTCGTTTCACTTCTGGATGCAATCCCATCGTAATCGATTCTAAAGAGTTTTCGATATGCTTGCATATCCCTGAGAAATCCCTGTTATAAAGCGCTTCAATAAGGGCGTCGTTATCCGGATGGACCAATTCATCCACATTCACATGCTGAAAGATCGTTCGAGTGGAAACACCAATATTTGGTTTTGCCAGAACGACCCAACACGGTGGTGGAGAAGGTAATTTTTCAATGATCTCTCCGTATCCTTTAGCAATTGCCGTCTCCCCGTAAAGACTAAAAGTGGCATCTGAACCACATTTCGCTGCAACAGGAGCAAGCTCAGAAAGCTCCAAGTCTAGATTCCATAAGCGGTTAAGACCACGCACAACAGCCGCAGCATTCGTACTTCCTCCCCCTAAACCTGCAGAGACTGGAATGTGTTTATCAATTTTAATGTGAACGCCTTTTTTAATACCAAATTTATCTTTAAATACTTTCGCTGCTTTATATGCCAAATTCCGTTCATCGTTTGGTACGTAACGGCTTTCTAATGAGATTTCAATCCGATCGTCATCAAGAGAGGTGAATTCCAGGCGATCTGCTAAATCAATTGTTGTCATAACCATTTCCACATCATGATATTCATCCGTTTCCCGTTTACGCAATACATCAAGGGATAGGTTTATTTTTGCTGGTGCTTTCTCTATGATTGTCATGATCTTCACCTGCTTAAATAAAAAGTTAAACAAATTGTACCATAATCGATAAATAGTGGCGACTTCTATGGTAATCACCCAATAGCTAGTATATCTATAAAGAAAAAAAGACAAACCACCTATGGTTTGTCTTTTCCGATACTTTCCTCCGCCATTTGAATGGCTCGCTTCACCATATTACCGGCGTCTCTGGCCTTAATCCCGCCCCAGCCTTCTTGTTTCACCGTGTCGTAAAATCCTAACTCTTTGGCAATTTCTTCTTTCAACTGGTCTGACATAACTCCTCTACGCCTTCCCATGAAAAAACAGCTCCTTTTTGTTATGGCATTTACGACACCCTTAGTTTAACCGATTGTGCATCAGCAACTCCCGGAAGCTTACGGGAACAAAGGGAAAGTTTAGCACAAAAGCGAAAGCGCCTGTTTTAACCGATAAGTTTTATATCTAGGCACGATATTTATGTAAATAACAAATAGAAACACCAAAAAATAAAGCAGTAGGTAATCTACTGCCTTCATGTATATTTCTCTATTTCTGATCTAAAAATTTAAGTTCAACAGTCTCTGTAAGTACGTCTGCATAGCTATAAGAAACACGTTCGAATGCATTTTCGTCTTGATCGAGCTCAACGATGAACACAGAAGGATAAGTTTCCGCCAAAACACCGGATCTAACAATTGTTTTCTTTCTGCCGCCGTTTGCTTTCAATTTCAAACGCCTTCCAATTCGGCAATCAAGACCTTGCTTAATTTCGTTCAATGTTTTCGCCAATAGACTCCACCTCACTGTAATTTATTATAACACAGGCTTGTTCGGTAGTCAAATGAAACTAAATATTATAACAGCATACCAATTTACCTGTCAACAATAATATTTTGGCTATTACACGTATTATTTCTAGTTGTTAACTTTTTATGTATGATTTGACAATATTTATTCTGTATCCTACTTTCATACTATAGTATGGACTAAATATATAAATACTATGTAACGGGACAAGGCTTACCCAGTCCCTAAATCGTCAAAATTCCTTGATATTTTCATCATCAGGTTGATCTGTATGCTCTTCTGCCTCTTCAATGAACGGTAGTCCTGTCCGCAAAAGACCGCGGGTCTCAATTCCTCCCATGCCCTTCTCACCTGTTAGTGTATTCCGGACGGCATCGGAGACATTAACACTCTCCATAAACGGTGTATAAGCTATTTTTGCAGCAATATAAACTGGATCTAGAGCGTGGATATTAATCCGATAAGGAGAGCTGGCAAAGTTAGCCCCAGCTCGAATCATTGACTCAAAATGAGATTGACAAGCACCAGCAAAAATGACTAATTGATCTAGATGTGGATTGACCCTTCTTGCTTCTCGGACCGTTTCCACAAAGTATTTGGAATTACGATAAGCACGTAAATCTTTCTTTTCCCCTTTGTTTTTAGAATAGGAGTCATGACCTGTAATGACAATGATATCAGGTTGGATTCTTTCAATAAGCGGACCAACGGCCTGTGGCATTTCTTTTTCCGACAAATGCACTCCATGGACATGTAAGCCTATGCGCTGATATAGGCTGATACATTTTCTTAAATATATTAGGTCACCATCTAAATGCAACACCTTCGCAGGCAGTTGAAAATAAGATAAATTCCGTTTGTATCCACCACTGATCTGGTGCGTCTTTTTCTCTCGCATCAACTGATAATCTTGACGGAACAACCGATATGAAAACTCTTCTTTTTCCTTTGACTTCTTTTGTATTTTTTCCAAGTCTGTTCGAACTGCAATGGTTAAATCATCGAGCGGAGCATCCGCTTCAAGACGTAATTCGACTCCAAGGAGCTGTACAATCTGTTTATCTACATTTGAGACTCGAAATACAATATCATGGTTATATGACTTCCTTGTAACGATATCTCCAATTTTTATATCCATCTACACACCTCAATCGCCCAGGATTACTTCTATAGGCTATGTCAAAAGGATTGAATTTGTGCTTATACCCAAAATATATCTAACCTGCCTCACCATATCGGTTGGTTCTGAACCAATTTCCCAGTCTTTTTAAAAGCGGTGACTCCGTAATGTATGAAAATAATTGAACGGAACACACTATGGCTAGTGCTTGTTGGCATGAATATACTTAGGAGGTTTAATATGGGGATATTTAGTGGGAATCCAAAAGAACAACCGCTGCATTATGGTGAGGTATTTGGAATATGGTCGTATTTAATGACAGCTAAAGGTACAGTCGCCGCCAATCAAACGCAATATAATCACGCAGGAGATGAAGATCTTAAGAAGATGTTAGAGGAAGCCATTCGTTGCAGCCAGGAGGAAATTAAGCAGATTGAAGCTCTTTTAAAGGTAAACGGCGTAGGACTGCCTCCAACGCCTCCAGAAAGGCCACACGCCCACGCAGAGGATATTCCTGTTGGAGCAAGATTTGCAGATCAGGAAATGGCAACAATGCTCGGAGCACAGAATTCAGCTGGTTTAGTGGCGTGCAGCACCATCATGGGAGAATCTATTCGTGAAGATATTGCTATGATGTTCGGTCAATTCCACATGCAAAAAGCATCCTTTGGCGGTAAACTCTTACGTATGATGAAGGAGAAAGGTTGGATTGTACCACCACCACTTCATAATTATCGGTTAGAAGATCATTAACATATGTTAAATCGAAAAACGGCAGTACGCTAAAAGCGTACTGCCGTTTTTCGTTTATCCATTTATTTCCTCATATAGCCCGTCCGCTAACCTTGCAAACTCCTCGATCGTTAGAGATTCGCCTCTGCGACCACCGTCAATCTCCACACGGTCCAACACTTTTTGCAATGTTTCCTTATCCATCTCTTGCAAATGATTTGCTAAATTATTTCTTAACGTCTTCCTTCTCTGTGCGAAACTCGCTTTCATCACACCAAAAAAGAAATCCTCATCTTTCACAAGAACAGCCGGTTCATCCCGTAATTCAAGTTTAAGTATGCTGGATTCAACGTTCGGCTGCGGATTAAATACCGTCTTAGGCACATTCATCACAACTTTGGCATTCGTATAGTATTGAATGGCAATAGTTAATGAACCATAACTTTTTGTATTCGGTTTAGCAGCCATACGTTCAGCTACTTCTTTTTGGATCATAACCGTAATACTCTCCAGCGGCAACCGATCGCGAAGCAGTTTCATCAAGATTGGGGTAGTAATGTAGTAAGGCAAATTAGCCACGATATGAATCGGCTGATTTTCTTCAAATTGTTCTTTGATCACTTGGTGCACATCAGCTTTTAATATATCTTGATGGAGTACTTCAATATTGGAATAATTCTGCAACGTATCCTGTAATATCGGGAGCAAGCGCTGGTCTATTTCGAAAGCAACAACCTTATCTGCATGGATAGCCAATTGTTCAGTCAAAGCACCTATTCCTGGTCCAATTTCAATGACACCAGCAGACTTATCTACACCTGCATGCTTTAATATATTCTCTAAAATATTTGGATCAATAATAAAATTTTGCCCAAGACTCTTTTTAAATGCAAAACTATATTTTTTTAAGATTTCTTTCGTCCTGGATGGGGTTGCGATAAATTTAGTTGACATCTTCATCCTCCTGTTGGATGGCTTGCACCGCCGCTTCAAACTCTTCTTTCGTTATCTGAAACTGATTCAGTCGTTTCAGTAGTTGTTTACCATTAGTATGTCCGATTTGTAAATATTCACCAAGCCTACGTCTTCGTTCATGAGCCTCATTCACACCAATTAAACGATACTTGATCAAGTCACTTTTTGTAATATCACCTTGTTGCTGTTCCGTCAGTTCATATACCTTACTGAGAGCTTGACGTATCGCTTCTGGACTAGCATGTTCGATACCTAAGCTATTGTTATGGGGATTCTTTGCTCTAGCCTCATTTTGGGTAAGGAAAGCATGTTTGCAGCCAGGAACCGCTTGATCTACGATATGCCGGATACGTTCACCAGGATAATCAGGGTCTGTAAAAATAATTACTCCACGCTTTTCTTTAGCATGACGTATCCGATTGATAATTTCCTTATTGATTGCAGATCCATTTGTTTCAATTGTATCTGCTTCAATCGCCTGATTAATTTTTGCCGTGTCGTCTTTTCCTTCAACGACGATAATTTCTTTAATCTTCAAGTTCTTTCCTCCTACCACAAAAGCGTAAGCACCCTCGCAGGCTAAATTCGCGACATATGCTCAGCACCTGCGGCTATTCCACGAACAGCTTTAAAGAGTAGTAATAATATTTTCCCGCACTGCACAAAAATAAAAGCTCTTCCCCTGATTTTAACACGAGAAGAGCATATTGCCTAAGTATTCTATTAGTCAAGAATTTTAATCGTTACCGTACGGACTCCCCAATCATTCGCTGCATCTTTAGTTGGAACATGTACATCAATGCGATTACCACGTATTGCTCCGCCAGTGTCTCCAGCTACCGCTTCACCATAGCCTTCCACCCACACTCTAGTCCCAAGTGGAATGACACTGGAATCTACTGCTATCACTTTTTGATTTGGATTTGATTTCAAATCAATTCCCGTTGATGTTACTCCAGAACACCCATTACAATCGGCGGTGAAAGCACTTGCTGTAACAGTCATCGACTTACCACCACTAGATTCTGAGGATTTGCTTGATAATGTAACAAGCTTTCCACCAGATTTTGTCGATGCCGTTTGCTGCATAGGTTCCTTCGTACCAACTGCAACAACACGGTTTTTACTTTCCTTTATGACTTCTTCCTCAATCAGCTCACGGGAGACTTCTTCACCATTTTCCTTTGTGATTTTATACCTTCTGACCACTTCACCATTCTCTCCCTGAGTGATCACTTGTTCTTTCCCTTTCAGAAGGGTATCATCTTCTTGTTTTTCTGTCTTAAATTCAATATCTTCGGCGATTTCTTTCGTTTCAGATGTAACACGGACAATATTAACCTCTGTATCCTTTGTTACAGCTTTATCTAATGCTGGTTTGATTCGATCTTCTCCATTCAACTCAATGCCATTAGCTTGCAGGAGCTCATCCACGGTTCCACCAGTTGTATATACCTCAAGCTCTTTCCCACCATCATTTACTGCAACGTTGAACGCCTGCTTTACAATAATCTCCAAGCCATCAAATAACGCTTCAGCAGTGGAATGGGAAATTTCGTCATGTTCAGAAAAAGATAAATCATTCTCCTCGAAGAAACTCTGTACTGTTTCTTCTGTTGTATAGTAAGTTTCAGGGTTTCCATCGATGTCAACGGTAACCTGCTTTGCTGTCTTATAATCGATTGTCATTCCATCTTCAATTGGTGTTTCTTGATCATGAGATAACTCATCATAGGCACCAACTGCAATTCCCATTTCTGAAAATAGTTCTCCCACCGTCTTCTTGTGGGTATTTACGATTTGTTCTTCTCCGTTGTCTATGATAGTAACTTCTGCTTTAAAAGCTTCGACTACTATCAAACTCGTAAATAATACGAGAGCTAAGACACCAAATCCAGAAAGAACCATTTTCGTTTTGGATCCTAGCATTAGCTTATGAATTAATTTCATGCTCCTGCCTCCTTGTTCGAATCGATTATAGTAATTGATTGTATGTGAAGTCAAAGCCATTCCGTTTACAATCAAGTTACATTTCTATTACACTTCGATTGGATTTATATTTCAAAGCTACCAACACCTTGAACCACAAGGGTTACAAGTTTTGCGTAATATTCTATCAATTATCGATTAGGCTTAATATAAAGCTTCAAGGAGTTTAGGTTTTTCTGCTAATAAGACAATTATTGCTTATATATTGCAATATTATAGGGAATTCGACATAGTTTTCCCAAATGGTTTTCTCCAATGAGGAAACTTAAGATAATAAGCTGATTTATCTTATTTAATGGCATATTTAGCGACATACATCCATTTTTAATCTCATCAAATAAAAAGAGGGCTCATTAGAGAAAAAGCTCTAGTTCGCCCACTTCGCTTTATGCTTTAATATTAAAAATCTGAAATGCATTTTCCGTTGTCTGCCTTTCCACTTCCTCTAAGGGGATACCTCGCAGTTCGGCAATTTGTTCTGCAACAAGTTTTACATAAGCAGGTTCATTCCGCTTCCCACGCTTTGGATGCGGCGCGAGGTATGGTGCATCGGTTTCAATCAGTAAACGCTCTAACGGAACTTCTTTGGCCACCTCTTTTGGAAGGGGGGCATTTTTGAATGTCACCGGCCCACCGAGAGATATATAAAAATTCATATCGAGAACTCGCTGGACATATTTTACCGAGTCATTGTAACAATGCATAATCCCGCCAACCATATGCGCTTCCTCTTCTTCGAGAATTTGGATAATATCTTCTGTAGCCTCCCGATTATGGATAATAATCGGCATATCCAGTTTCTTTGCAAGCCGGATTTGTTTACGGAATACATTAGCTTGTACATCTTTCGGAGATTTATCCCAGTGGTAGTCCAATCCCATTTCTCCAATGGCGACAACTTTGGGATGCTCGGATAATTCTTCTATCCAGGCCAGTTCTTTATCTGTCATATCAATCGCATCAACGGGATGCCAACCGACTGCAGCATAAATCGTTTCGTACCTTTCTGCAATTTCTATCGCAAGTGGGATTGTTTCGTGGTCAAAACCTACAACAACCATGTATTTAACACCTGTGTCAAACGCACGCTGAATCGTCTCTTCCCTATCTTCTTTAAATTGCCAAGCATTTAAATGTACATGTGTATCAAATAACAACTTCCCTACCTCCTATCTTTAAAAAGAAAACCCTGCTGAACGTAGCAGGGTATATAACAATTATGAAATCAGTGAACCATTTGGTACTCCTAGCGGTGCTTCAATCACCGTCAGCTTGCCATCGGCTTCTGCGGAGAGGATCATTCCTTGACTCACTTCTCCACGCATTTTACGCGGTTTCAGATTAGCAACAATGACCACTTTTTTGCCGACTAATTCTTCCGGGTTTGGATAATGCTCAGCAATCCCAGAAAGAATCTGACGATGTGCTTTATCTCCAGCATCAAGGCGGAATTTAAGTAATTTATCCGCACCTTCCACTTTTGAGCATTCAATAACTTCTGCAACTTTAAGCTCTACCCGATCAAACTGGTCAATTTTAATTTGTTTCTCTTTTGCAGAAATAAGTTCAGTTTCTTCCGGATTCCACTCTTCTTCCTTTGCAGATCCTCCAGCCATTTGAGCACGGATATAATCAGCTTCTTCCTCAGCATCAAGACGCGGGAAGATCGGAGTACCTTTTTTGATGACCGTTGCACCCTCTGGGAAATTGCCGAATTGTGCACGCTCCCAACTTCCTTCCGTTTCTACATCCAGGCCAAGTTGTTCAAAGATTCTCTTTGGTGCATTGGTGAGGAACGGCTGCAGCAGAGTAGCGGAAATTCGTAAGCTTTCAGCAAGATGAATCATGACACTTGCTAACTCGTCTCGCTTGTCCTCTTCTTTCGCAAGTTTCCACGGCTCTGTTTCGTCAATATATTTATTGGCACGTGAGATTAGACGCCATACATGCGACAAGGCACCACTGAACTGCATTTTCTCCATTTCTTCTTGATAATCCTCAATTACATCAGCAGCTGTTTGCTTCAGGTCTTCATCAAACTCCGTTACTACCCCCTGATAATTAGGTACGTGACCATCGAAATACTTATTAATCATAGCTACCGTACGGTTAAGCAAATTACCCAGGTCATTCGCCAAATCATAGTTGACACGTGATACAAAATCTTCCGGCGTAAATACACCATCACTTCCAAAGGCAACTTCACGCATGAGGTAGTAGCGAAGAGCATCGAGTCCATAACGCTCGACAAGCATCTCAGGATAGACAACATTTCCTTTTGATTTGGACATTTTTCCATCCTTCATTAATAACCAGCCGTGACCGAATACTTTCTTCGGTAAAGGTATATCAAGGGCCATAAGCATAATTGGCCAGTATATCGTATGGAAGCGGACAATTTCCTTACCAACCATATGAACATCTGCAGGCCAGTATTTTTTAAACTTACTATCGTCTTCCGTACCATATCCGAGGGCTGTAATATAGTTCGCCAATGCGTCAATCCACACGTACACAACATGCTTAGGATTGCTCGGAACCGGAATACCCCAAGAAAATACCGTACGAGATACAGCCAAATCTTCCAAACCTGGTTTAATAAAATTATTAATCATTTCATTTTTTCTGGATTCCGGCTGAATGAATTCCGGATGTGTTTCATAGTATTCTAATAGTCGATCTGCATATTTACTCATTCTAAAGAAATAGGATTCTTCCTTGATAAGTTCACATGGATGGCCGCTATCCGGAGACTTACCTCCGACTACATTTCCATCCTCATCATATTCAACATCTACCAGCTGAGTTTCTGTGTAGAAGGTTTCATCAGGAATCGAATACCAGCCCTCATATTCATCAAGGTAGATATCACCCTGTTCAAGGAAGCGTTCAAAGATATCCTGCACCACTTTTTTATGCATCGGATCGGTTGTACGAATGAACTTGTCGTTACTAATATCCAACAGCTTCCAAAGCTTCTGCATTCCTTCGGCCATGTCATCAACATATTCTTTAGGAGAAACATTTAATTCCTTTGCCTTCTGTTCAATCTTCTGTCCATGTTCATCACTGCCCGTCAGATAGAACACATCGTATCCGGTCATCCGTTTATACCTAGCCATTACGTCACAAGCAATAGTGGAATAAGCATTACCGATATGTAGTTTCCCACTTGGATAATAAATTGGGGTTGTTATATAAAAGGTATTTTTTGAGTTACCCATAAGTGAACCTCCTCATTCTAGTATCATTAACTTATAAAATCTATTGTATCGATTATATAAGAATTTGCCAAATAATGTTTTAGCAAAACCGATGTATCTTCTTATATTTGACGCTTTAGGGATTTTTCAAATGCATTATAAACATTTCTTCAATAAAAGGGATAAAATGTCGTTAATTGGATATTGTGTCAATTATATAAAGTGTTGATTTAACTGTATTTAATGGCTACATCTGTATTAGATACATTATATATTCAAATATTAAATTATGTTATTATGTCGCTAATTGATTAATTCTTTATTGATAATGACTAAAAATTTATACAGATTCTTAACATTCATTATCCATTTTATATAATAATTTAACAGGCGAATTATCTGACTAGTGTATATTTTTGGAAATAAAATTGACATTATTTTCAGGTGTTGGTATTCTATTGCTTAGAAAGATTTTACTATTAGCTCTTTTGTATCATTTATTTTTATCAGTAGTTGCAGAAAAGAGAGATTAAAAAATCCACTGCAACTTATTTTGGTAAAGATAAAGATAAAAAAAGAAAAGGAAGCGTTTTCTATCAACAGTGAAACGATTCCGACATTTATTGGGGAGGATAAAATATGAAATCTACTGGCATTGTTCGCAAGGTCGATGAGCTTGGAAGGGTGGTCATCCCTATTGAGCTGAGACGTACACTGGACATCCATGAGAAAGATCCAATTGAAATCTACGTGGATGACGACAAAATTATTTTGAAAAAGTATGAATCTCGGATGAGTTGCCAAATTACTGGTGAAGTCTCAGATGATAACTTGCTTTTAGCAGGGGGTAAACTGATTCTAAGTAAGGAAGGCGCAGCAGCATTAGTTAAAGAAATCGAATCCCGTCTTGTTGCTGAATAAATATTAAAGATAAAATAGAATAAACTGGGTGAAATATCCTACCCAGTTTTATTTTTGTGTATCCCTATTCTTCAATATGGTAAGTTTGATAAACCGTCCGCTTTGGAACCCCTCGATCCTTCGCTACCTGTTTAATTGCTTCTTTACTCGAAATCCCTTCTGTTTCGATATAGTGGTCCACATGTTCCTTTACACCAAGATTAGACCACCAGTTATCTTCAGCATCTTCTGCTCCTGCTTCTGCTCCTTCCACAACAATAACAAATTCACCTTTCAGTTCATTTGTCTTAACCCAGGCCAATAAGTCATCCACCGTTCCGCGAATATATTCCTCGAAACGTTTTGTGAGCTCCCGTGCTAATGCTACTTTTCTATTCCCTAGGGTGTCTCGAATATTCTCAAGTGTATCTTTCACACGAAATGGTGATTCATAAAAAAGCAGTGTTGCAGATATTTTTTTTAAATCTGTAAGTGCTTCTATTTTTTCTTTCTTCTTACGTGGTAAAAATCCATAAAAATAAAATTCATTGGTAGACATACCAGAACCTACGAGAGCGGCGAGTGCAGCATTTGCTCCAGGCAAGACAATCACTTTGACATTTCGCTTCAACGCTTCTTCCACTAAACCAGAACCTGGGTCAGAAATAGCCGGCATACCCGCATCACTGACAACAGCAATCTTCGCCCCCTCTTCCGCTTGGCGGATTAGATCTTCTATTTTCCCTAAATTAGAATGCTCGTGATAGCTTGTTAGCGGTGTGTTTATTTCGAAATAATTAAGGAGTTTTTTCGTATTCCTCGTATCCTCTGCCGCTATAACATTTGCTGTTTTCAATGTATTTAACGCACGATATGTAATATCCTCCAAATTGCCGATTGGGGTTGGTACAAGAAATATTGCACCTTCTGCTTCATTATCAAAACTTTTTTGGATCATCATGTCAGCAAGCACTTCTTTCCATTGCTCTCGATTAATTTCTCCTTTTCCGGACGGGAGAGCTGTTTAATTTGATATTCACGCCGCATAGCCTCTTCCTTTGTTGGAAATTCCTCCGTGTAAGCGACTTTAAAAGGACCCCGGCCACGCGTATATTTGGCACCTTTCCCCATTTCATGCATTTTTAATCGATGAGGCAGGTTGTTTGTATAACCTGTATAGAGTGTATCATCCTTACATTTCAATATATATACGAGATGTACTTCATCCATAAATGATACTCCTAGCTTCCTCTGTATACGTCCCGTCATCATTGTAAATGTAGAGCGGGGGGAGGATTTTTATATCGGGTTTCCCATCACGGATTCCCTCGAATAAAAGCATATTCGCTTCTTTACCTCGCTTTGGATAAACAAACTGGATACGTTTAGGCTCCAATTTGTATTTCCGGAATAAATCAATGATATCCACCAGCCTCCCTGGGCGATGAACCATTGCAACTTTACCGCCTGGGCGGACATGCAGCTTGCACGCTTTCACTACATCTTCCAGTGTACAATATACCTCATGACGTGCAATCGTCAAATAATCATTGTCATTATGCTCCGTCGACTTCGGTGAGCGGAAGTACGGGGGATTACAAGTTACAACATCAAACGTACTGTGGCCCAGCACCGGTTGCATTTCCTTCAGGTCACCAAGAAGGACTGAGATTTGATCCTCAAGCTCGTTCACTTCAATACTTCTTTCCGCCATGCTGAAAATACGTTCTTGTATCTCCACACCGGTAATTTTCGCTTGTGTACGTCTTGATAACAACAAAGGAACCACTGCATTCCCCGTACATAGATCAAGTATTGACCCACGCTTGATTGGAATATGTGCAAAATGAGAGAGCAGCACAGCATCCAGTGAAAATGCAAAACTGCTCGGGCTCTGTATTATTTTCATTGATTCATCGGCCAATAAATAGTCGAGCCGTTCATCGTCGTATAGTTTTACCATGATGGTGTCCTTTCTATTCCAATATTAAATTTTACAAAGACTGAGTGACCTTTCAGGAGAGCGCCGTAGTGTACTTCGGATTAAGTCACACATAGTCTTACGAGAATATATGAAGCTTCTGTAGACTATTAATAAACAACCTGTAATTCGGTTGATTTTCCTATACATTGAAGAAAACTGCCCTACTTTAAGAATAGGACAGTTCAAGTTTAAAGCATTATTTTCTCTTTGCAAAGAAATCCAAACAAAAAATACAATCTTCATTCTGTCGTGGACTTCCAAATTCTAAGTTACAGATATGGAATCCTTCATCATAAAGCCTTGCGAGGTTGTCACGTCCTTCTCCCGGGAGATATTCCTTCGTTTCCTCGCCACTCTCTTTCGCTTGTTTTTCTTTTTCCTGATTCGTTTGCTCCAAATGATTGCGCAAATTATGATTTTCAACTTGCAGGCGATGATTTTCTTCAAGGACACTACTTAGTTTTCCCTTCAATTCGCCAAGTCGTTCATACAACTCACCAATTTGCTTTTCCATATCGGCAACTTGGTCAAATATTTCTCTGTTATTCACGCCCACTCACCTCTTTATCACGCATTAACCGGCTGAAACCTTCCATTTTTATAACAAAATTGGAGAATGGAATGCAGCCCGCAAATTCCTGACTCGTTCGACTGACATTCAATGAGGATAGAAGCCGATTAACGTGAGTATCTATTAAAGTAAGTCCATTAGCACGTTCAGCGCCTTAAATAACCCATTGAATGCAGCGTCATCTTATTTTGTGGTCTGCGCTAAGATTCCTTCTTCAATCATTTCATCTAATGTATATTCAATCGTGCGTTCATGTTCTGTTAATTCAATTTGCACGAGTTTTTCCAATATGTTTAGTCCAACGACTTTTCCTTTTCCATGTGGAGTCTTAACGGATTCACCAAAGTCTGGCATCTCCCGTTTAGCTTCTTCATAATGGTCATTTTCATACTTTAAGCAACACATTAATCTTCCACATAATCCTGAGATTTTTGCTGGATTGAGAGAGAGATTTTGATCTTTCGCCATTTTAATGGAGACCGGCTCAAAGTCCCCTAAAAACGTTGAACAACAAAGCATTCTACCGCACGGTCCAATACCACCCAGCATTTTTGCTTCATCGCGTACACCAATTTGGCGTAACTCAATTCTTGTCTTGAACATAGCTGCAAGATCTTTAACAAGATTTCGGAAATCAATCCGACCATCTGCTGTAAAGTAAAAAATAATTTTATTTCTATCAAATGTATATTCAACATCGACTAGATTCATTTCCAAGTCATGTTCTTTCACCTTTACGGAACAAGCTTCCAATGCTTCTTTTGCTTGTCGCTTATTCTCAACGACAGTTCGTTTATCTTCTTCCGTCGCTACACGGATAACCTTCTTCAAAGGAAGTACAACATCTTCTTCATCGACCTTCTTACTGGCAATGACAACTTTCCCGAACTCAATACCACGAATTGTTTCTACGATCACATAACTATCAAGTGTGATATCTTCTTCCCCCGGGTCAAAATAATATATTTTACCCGCTTTTTTAAAGCGGACACCTATAACTTCTATCATTCTAATTTTTTCACCTCTTCATTTGCAGTACAAGCTGCTCCATTACTAATGTAGGCTGTACATTTTGCGAGAGTTTCCGTTTGGCCTGGATAATTAAATCGAGTAGTTTCGATAAATGGTTTTGCGAAAATCTCATCGAGGTCTTCTCTAGTAATGTATCATTTGGTTTGAAAACGGTCATCTTCCCCTCATTACCAATATGGTAGTAAAGAACATCACGTAAAGATAGGAGCAGCAGATCAAGCCCCCGTTCGTGATCTTTTCTCTCTTTAAAATGCGTAAGCCACTTACTATGGAGATAGAGATAGATATTCTCAGGCCTTGTGGTTAGCATTTCTATTAATTGTAACACTAGCGTTCTCGCTTCCACAAACCATTCGTCTTCAGAGAGCTGGAACGCATCATCTAAATTATTCGTAAGCGCACTCATCAGGAGTGCATCCTGTTCTTTCATCCCTTCACTGATCAACTGCTTTTGGAACTGGAGGGGATTAAGTGGTTTTAAGTCTATCACCTGACAACGAGAGCGAATCGTTGGAAGAATCGACCCACTATTTTCAGTGAGCATCATCGCAGTCGTCTGTTTACTTGGTTCCTCTAAAAATTTAAGGAGGCTGTTTGCCGCGTTTACCGTCATCCTATCAGCATGTTTAATAACATAAACCTTCTGATTGGACTCCATACCTGAAAACGCGAATTCCTTTTGCAGGTGCCTCACTTGCTCTTTTGATATAGATAAACCCTCTGGCTCGATCCAATGGACGTCCGGATGGTTGCCAGATAGGATACGTTTGCAATTATTACATGTGTTGCACGGTTCTATTCCTTGCTTGTTTTCACAAAAAAGACTCATTGCCATTACAAGGGCGATCCGTTCTTTTCCCGTGCCTCGTTCACCTTGCAGGAGGTACGCATGAGAAATTCGGCCTTTTTCCAAACTGTTGGTGAGAATAGTCGTTGCAAGTGGCTGTATTTCTGCAATTTTAGACCAAGTGTTCATGAGTATCCGTCCCTTTTCGTCCAACACTAACGCTCAGGCAGCCATGAAACTTATTTGAAAAGACCTGGAAGTTCGACGCGAGAAACACGCCAAACTTCCCGTCATTCACAGTCCATCTGCTGCTAAATGAGCGTGTGCAATTTGTTGTTACGTATATATGTTAATCAGCAGACCTTTGATTTCACCGATGTGACCAAGTATGTCCACTGTCTTCTTTTCCTGATTCATAACATCTTCCGTTAATTCCAATAACTTCTCGTCGATTTTCTTTAAAATCGTAAGTTTACGGCTACTTCCATCAAAACCGATGGAATGGCCTTGTTTTAATTGATAACTGTTTGATACAGTTTCTTCTAAAAAACCTTTAATCAATCGTTTGAACTTTGTAAGCTCACGTAATGTGCGATAATGTGCAAGTTTTTCACCTTGACTTGCAATATTTTTAACCAATTCTTCAAGCTCTTGTTGTTTTACCTTTAGAGACTCAGACTGTACGAGTTTTTGGAAGGATTGGGTTTCAGCTGGTGCAGTTCTTGTTACCTTAACTTCTGTCTGAGATTTAAATTCTTGGCTGATTTTCATTCATGCTCCGCTCCTTCCAAGTTCACTTTTTCCTTTTTAAAACTGGACAAATTGTTCAATTGGCAGAATAAATACAGTTGCACCGCCAACTTCTACTTTAACTGGCTTCGGAATATAAGAGTCTGCACTGCCACCCATTGGCGAAATCGGTGCAACCATCTGTTCACGCTGCGAACAGTTATCTCTAATTACCTTTAGAGCTAAGTCTACTTGGTCATCGTTACAACCAATCATCAAGGTTGTATTTCCTTCTTTTAGAAATCCACCAGTAGATGCAAGTTTTGTTGTTTTGAAATCCTCATCACCTAGTGCATTAACAAGTCTGTTGGAATCCTTATCCTGAATAACCGCCATAATTAATTTCATTTGCCAGCTCCCCCTTGTTTTTTAAAGTAAGCTAAAATACAATCCAATGCACTTTTTTCCACAGCTGCAAGAGCTTGGTCGGCATTGATTTTTTGAATTCGGTTTGGAAATCGATCATGAAGAATGTTATAGCCTTCATAAACTCTCTGATGAAAGTCCAGTCTCTCCAAATCTAACCGGTTTCTTTCTCTATCTTTATTCGCCGCAATTCGCTCTAATCCCTTTTTTGGATCAATATCAAATAAAAGAGTTAAGTTTGGCATGATATCTTTGATGGCAAATTGATTGATTTCATAAACCTCTTCGATTCCAAGACCCCGTGCATGCCCTTGGTAAGCAAGGCTAGAGTCAATAAAACGATCGCAAAGAACGATTTTTCCTTGCTGTAATGCTGGGAGAACTTTTTCCACAAGATGTTGTCTGCGGGCTGCAGCATAAAGGAGTGCTTCCGTACGCTCCTCCATTTTCGTATTGACCGGGTCAAGAATGATGTTCCGGATTTGCTCAGCAATATCAATGCCACCTGGTTCTCTCGTTGTAAGGACCTCGTAACCCATTTCTGTCAAAGTATTGGTTAATGCTTGAAGTACGGATGTCTTTCCCGCACCCTCCACACCTTCAAATGTAATAAAATATCCACTCACGTCTGCTTCTCCTTCAGGTTGCTCATAAATATACGTATGCCTTCTTCCCGTTGCTGGATTCTCACCCCTTGCTCGATAAGCTGGTTGATTGCTGTATAGTGCTCCAGTGTAACGATTTCTCCTTTTGAAATTAGAGGAATCCCCGGTGGATACGGAATCACCGGCTCTGCTGCAATTTCACCTATTGCTTTTTCAAAAGGGATAAGCTTTTGTTTCAATCCTTCCATTTCCCGGTAAGTTAAGGCTAATTCTTGAATCGTACTGGTAAAATAGTTTACCACTTCTATTGTAGCATGATTTCCATTGTTTTTTAATGCTTCCATCACGTATTTCAGGACTTTTTTCAGACGTGCCCATTCACTGAAAGGGCCTAAACCAAAAATAAAAAGTATTTGCCTGTCTGTAGTCAGTTCCGGATAAATTCCTTGTTCCTCAAACAACCTCGCAGCCTCTTTTGCAGTATACCCATCTTTAAGCTGAATCGTTAATTTTAACGGATCGTCAGATGGAATGATGTCCCAGTGACTGACTGCCTCCCGAAATAATGCTTTTATTTTGTCGATGTCTTCTAAGATTTGTTGGATCCTCTCCTGATTCAGCATGGCGAGATAATATCTTGCAATATCTAAAGAAGCCATTAATGGATATGACGGGCTGCTCGATTGCAGCATCTGCAATCGATATGCCAGACTTTCCTTTGTGATCAGCTTCGATTTTATATGTAGATAAGAAGCCATCGTCATTGCCGGAGCCGTCTTATGAGCCGAATGGACGACGACATCCGCGCCAAGCTCGAGGGCAGACTTTGGAAATGGTTCCCCTAAAGCGAAATGCACTCCATGGGCCTCATCTACAAGAACGGGAATATTCCGGTCATGAGCGAGCTCAATCATCGTTTTGATATCATAAGTACGACCAAAATAGTCGGGATAAGTAAGGATGACAGCTTTAGCATCCGGATGTTCATCTAGTGCTTTTTCAAGTGTATTAATCGCTGGACTGGTGAATCTCTCCACTTTGGCATCATACTCCGGTGCAAGAAAGACCGGTCTCACACCAGCAAGTTCCAGCCCATTCAAAATCGACTTATGACTATTTCGCTGAACAATCACTTTATCATTTTGCTTACACGCAGCAAGAATCATCGCTAAATTTCCTACCGTGCTGCCATTGATAAGGAAGAAGGTATGATCAGATTGGAAAAACGCACTCGCCAATTTTTCTGCTTCAGCAATTGCTCCATGGGGAGCGTGAAGGTCGTCTAAGCCCGGTAGTTCGGTCATATCCAGTTTTAAAATATGTTCATAATATGACTTCGCCTGCTCCGGAAAGATAACCCCACTTTTATGGCCAGGAACGTGAAATGATATGGATTTGGTAGTGGAAAATTCTTCTAGCATTTGTAAAATCGGGATGTTTTTCTGGTTCATTGGAGACTCCTCCGTGATTTTTGGTTATATTCTTTAGTTTATCATAGAGTGAGCAGGGCTGGGGGTGCGAGGAACTGGCTTGATACAGCGGATATTTGTGAATTTGAGCATTATTATCTTGGACTTGAGCATCTTTACTGCCAACTTGAGCATTTTTAATGGGTATTTGAGCATTTATCTGGTAGATTTGAGCATTTACCTATACATCTAATAGATGATAAGGTTCGAGCTTATATTCTAGTCCGCTTTTTATCCCATAGCTTTCTAACTTCTCCTTTTGTAATAATTGCTTAACAATATGTCTAGACTCCAACTGCAAAAACTCCCTCGCTTCTCGATTTTTTATATATTCATTAACTAATAGTCCGTATTCCGCCAATGCACGTCTATGAGCTTTTTTCGAGGCTGCTCTACAATAATAACAAAGCCATTTTCCTCCTTTACGTATCATTGGTGCTTGCAAGCATTCTGGACAGATAACTCCTTTTATTAATTCCCCATAAGAAATTTTGTATTTGGCCAGAAGATCTTCTTTTTTCTCGGAGTGTGCAGCAAGTAACCGATTGGAAATCTCCATCAATTGGTCTCCTGATAGTCTTGCTACCGGGTACATCTTTTCAAATTCCTCAATTTTATCAAGCAGCTTATCCTTATGCATAACCATTTTGGGCAATTCATTATTATTGGTATGATTTTTAAGGATGGTATTCGAGTTACTATAGACTACAATTTTTTCAATTGGAAGGGAGGGGAAATCGTACTGCCTTAGCCAGCGGAGTAGTCGGAGGTGTTGCAGTTTCACTTGAAATACCGGATTGGTAAATGCTTGTTCTTTATCAACTTCTTTTCGTATTACCTGTCCCATTTCATCAAATATGACATGGTCACGAATATTTTTTACTTCTATGATCAGTAAGTATTGTGCAGACAATAGTAGAATATCAATTTGGAAATAACTCTGATTATCCTTGATGCGTAGATATTGGAAGATAAGATATTTTTCTGGAGGAAGGAAGTTCAGCATATACTGAAGGTCTTGTTCTCCGTTATATCCGGCGCGTATGTTTCTTGCTCTTGAATCAATGATTTCTTTTTGAGGATGATTTTGAGGAACCCTTTCGTTTAAAGCTTCATGCTGCAGCAATTCGATCGGAGGTTTAAGAGGTTTAATAATCAACGATACACTACCTTTCATATGTATTTTCTCGTTGCTTTATATTCGGCAAAAGGGAGAAAAATCCTGCATGAAGGGCGAGTTTAATTTCTACGACAATAACCTACATTACAAAAACAAATAAAAAAGCCTTTGCTTTATACAAAGACTCTAGGAAAATAGTTGCTGTTGATTTACACTTTTTAATTTCTGTACATAGTAGCGGTATTTTTCTTCACGTGGTTCAGTATGGATGATATTATACTCACACTCTTGGCAAATAAACATTGTATAAAGATGAATACCATGTTGCTTTTCTTCTTCACATATACCACAAGTTTTAAGCGTCTTTGCTTCCATTTCCCCACCTCCATGAAAGTAGTATCTCCTAATCTTATGATTTCTATTCATGGAATGTGAATATTACTATTTTCATAATAAAAAAATGGACCGTATACGTAGGGTCCAATTTTTGATCTCATGTTGAAACGGATATATACCCTGACATTCTGGCCCATTTTTATAATATGAAAATATGGATTGCGACCAAGGATGCCACTCCGAAAAGGCCCAATATCCCGGAAACAAGTGCAGTGAAGAGGTTAATCGGGACATGAATACCAAAATTGGCTCCGAAAACGTTGACGAAAAATAATAATAATACCCCGATTACTAGTTTCACAGACCCTTGTCCGAGCAGTTTCATTGGTTTCACCGGTGCTCCAACGGTAAGCAACAAAATAATAATGGAAATCATTATGATAATTACCATGGTTGAGCTCATTCTTTAACAATCCTCCTACAACTCAAGTCTAACGAGAACAAGATTCGAACTCCATGTCCCACTTAGTCTATGTATATGTATTTACATATAAAAAAAGACTAAGGTTCAACTTAGTCTTTTAAATATCCAATGCATTAACATTTCGGCGTCGCGCTTCCCGGAGCAAATATAAATATTTGGCCTCAGCAAGTTTCTCGGCAGCTCTGCTTTCAAGGGTGCGTTCAATACTCCTTGAGCCTAATTCGCGAATTTGTTTCCACTCTTTTTCTACTACAAATATCGCATGCAGCAGCTCCGCATCCACCTGTTTTTTATTCAATTTCCTTGCCATGTTCTTCACCCGAATTCTATAATTCTCTTCTTCCCTCTAACGCTCTTGATAGTGTCACTTCATCCGCATATTCTAAGTCACCGCCAACCGGTAGTCCGTGGGCGATTCTAGTTGTGCGGATACCAGATGGTTTCACAAGTCGAGAAATATACATCGCTGTTGCTTCCCCTTCAATATTGGCATTGGTCGCAAGGATGATTTCTTTTACTTCTTCATCCTTCAGGCGATTAAGTAAATCAGGGACATTGATATCTTCTGGGCCAATTCCATCCATCGGTGAAATCGCACCATGAAGAACATGGTATTTACCATTAAATTCTTTCATTTTTTCCATAGCGATAACGTCTTTCGGATCCTCGACTACACAAATAATCGATTCATCCCGATGCGGATCGGAACAAACTGCACAAACTTCCTTATCCGTAATGTGGCCACAGATCGAGCAATGAGTAAGCTCTCTCTTCGCATTGACCAACGCGTTTGCAAAGTTCAAGACATCATCGTCCTTCATATTCAAAACGTAAAAGGCCAGACGAACAGCGGTTTTGGGACCGATTCCTGGCAATTTCATAAAGCTATCAATAAGCTTTGAAATCGGTTCTGGGTAATACATGAACTTTTCCTCCTAAACAATAAGGGAAAAAAGCACCTGCTAAAAACAGGTACTTTTTCAATCCATTAGAATGTGTTTAAAACATTCCTGGCATATTTAAGCCTTTAGTAAATTGTCCCATCGTTTCATTTGATTTTTCGTCAACCTGATTTAAAACATCGTTTGTTGCAGCAATGATCAAATCTTGCAGCATTTCGATATCATCTGGATCGACAACTTCTTCTTTAATCTGAACGTCTGTGATCTCTTTTTTACCGTTGGCAATCACAGTTACCATACCGCCACCAGCAGAAGCTTCAAATGTCATCTCATGAAGTTCTTCTTGTGCCTTCATCATTTTCTTTTGCATTTTTTGCATTTGTTTCATCATATTGTTCATATTTCCTCTCATGGAAATACCTCCCTCAAATTTGAAATGGTTATTTTAATAAGAGCACTTACTCTTGAATTTCCAATAGGTCATCGCCCACGAGCTTCCTTGCCTCTTCAATGAGCGGATCACTCTTTTTTTCTTTTTCGTCTTCCTTCTCAACTGGCTTATCCTGAGAATCGATGAACGATTGTCTCAAATCCAGCCAATTCGCATCTGGAAGTGGGATAATTCGCAATTGCTTACCTAAAACACTTGCGAGTACGGATTCAACAAGCTCCCGATTATCTAAGAAAAGGGAACAATGAATTTCATATTTAAACGCAACGACAAGAGACTCTGGAGATGCAGCGACCGGTTTACTATCCTGAATCGTCGCATGTGCAGGGGCATTCGTGCTTTTGAGCCGTTCTAAGAAGCTCGCCCAGTTGCCCTGAACATTTCTTAATTCCTGTTTTTCTGCTTCTCTCAGCACACCATATATCTGTTCAGTCGGAACTTTGAAACTGCTCTTTGCGCCACGGGATTGTGGACGTCTTTGTTCCCGTTGTGGTGTTGGTTGACTAGCTGCGGCTGGTGCCTGTTCCTTGAAGCGGGTAAGCTCTTTCTCCAATTGAGCCAACTTATCGGTTAAACGCATAACCTCGTCACTTGCTACTGCATTCTGACTACCAGCATTGTTAGGGCCATTTGTAATCGTAAGTATAGCAATTTCAATATATACTTTCGGACTGTTACTCCATTTGATTTCCTGTTGGCATATGTTCAGACGGGTGATTGCTTCCTGAATCCAATTGACTGTAACCTCTTCTGCCAGCCCGCGAAAAGCATCGTCTACCCGTGCACGTTCAAGCATTCCTTCTAAAGTTGGATTACTCTTAAATAGTAATAGGTCACGCAAGTAATAGATAAGGTCATATACAAAGCGCCCGGGGTCTTTTCCTTCTTGAATGATCGTATCCAACAGCTTGATCGCATGCTGGACATCACGGTCAAACATCGCCTTTGTGATTTCGGTTAAAATTCCTTGAGATACACCGCCTGTTACGGCAAGCACATCTTCTAACGTCACCTCATCACTGCTGTATGAAATGGCCTGATCCAAGATACTTAAAGCATCACGCATTCCACCTTCTGCCGTCCGCGCGATTGCATCCAGCGCTTCCTCCGTAACCTTCTGTCCATCTGTCTGAACGATTGTTTTCATACGTCCTACAATGGCTTCATTGGATATCGGCTTAAAGTCAAATCGCTGACACCGGGAAATGATTGTCAGTGGAATTTTATGTGGTTCTGTCGTAGCTAAAATAAACACGACATGTTTTGGTGGCTCCTCTAATGTTTTTAACAAGGCGTTAAACGCATTAACAGAGATCATGTGGACCTCATCGATAATATAGACTTTATAAGGAACAACGCTCGGTGCATATTTTACTTTATCACGGATTTCACGAATATCATCGACACTCGTGTTCGAAGCTGCGTCAATCTCAATAATATCCGAAATGGAACCATCCTGGATTCCTAGGCAGGCAGCACATTCATTACATGGCTCTTCCACCGGATTTCTTTCACAGTTGATGGTTTTTGCAAAGATCTTCGCCGCACTCGTTTTCCCTGTTCCACGTGGACCAGTGAATAAATAAGCATGCGAAAATTTCTCATGCAAAATCGCATTCTTCAATGTCCTTGTAATATGTTGTTGTCCAACGACGTCCTCGAAGGTTCTTGGACGCCAAACACGATATAAAGCTTGATAGCTCATGATATAGATTCTCCTCTACAGTCTATTTCTAATTATACCCGATATGAGGGGTGAATGTGAACCGATGAAGGTAAACATTTGCGAAAATGTAATTTGGAAATATTGTTACAGACTATTTATTTACCGCTGCGTTTGATGTAGACTGAACTTATAGAAATAATTGAAAAATATGGGATTTTAAGTGCTGGGATTTTTTTTGGGTTACATCTTGGAAAACATTTACTTATAGGAGGGTTTAACATGGCTAAAGGATTAAAAATCATGTTTTACTGGTCATTTGTTTTCCCTATTTTAGTTACCTTTTTCAGAATCTCCTTCGACGTATTGTTAGGTAACGAAATCGTATGGATGTCACATATCGCCTTTTTCTTAGCAACTATTTTTGCCGGGTTGATATTTGGCGGGCCATTAAATTTCCTTATTTTTAAGTATTACGCTAAAAAAAGAGTAAGTTAGGAGGATAACGGTGGAAGTGATATTTATGTTTGCAGCGGCAATTGTTGTGGTCTTCGTTGCTGTGATTGGAATCATTGGCGGTTTATCACAAAGATTTACAAAACCCACAGCCGAACTAAAAGAGCGAGTCACCTTATTAGAGACAAGATTACAGGAGTTGGAGGAAAAAATAAACGATAATAACCAACTATAATTATATTTACGGAAGAATTATTAATGCACTTCGATTATGTAAGCGATTAAGAGGTGGGAATCATGTATTCTTTATTAACAATAAATCAATTTCAAATAGGTGACTTCATCGTACAATTATTATTCATTTTTATCCTGTTGACATTGATTGTGAGCATCGTTTCTATTATAAGAAAATCGAGAAGGAACAACGAGAGATTGAAGCGTATAGAAGAAAAAGTAGAAGAGTTATTATCAAAAAAAGATACATAAGTGAGAAGGGGGAAATTGTTTGAGGGTATTCGACGCCCATTTTCATATTATTGATTACCGCTATCCAATCTATGAAAATCAGGGATATTTACCACCAAATTATGTCGTAGAAAACTATCGAGAAATAACAAAAGACTTGCATATACTTGGTGGAGCAGTGGTATCTGGTTCCTTCCAAGGTTTTGATCAGAGTTATTTGATCGACGCTCTAAATAAACTGGGACCATCATTTTGCGGCGTAACACAATTGCCGTTTACGGTTTCAGATGAGGAAATCATTAAGCTCAATCAAGCAGGTGTAAAAGCACTACGTTTTAACATTAGACGTGGGGGATCAGAAGATTTATCAAACCTTGATTACTTAGCAAGAAGAGTATATGACTTAGTGGGCTGGCATAGCGAACTATATATCGATGCCAAGGATTTACCTGATATAACTGCAACCATTGAAAGCTTGCCCGCTATATCGATAGACCATTTGGGATTATCCGAGGAAGGTCTACCACATCTACTGAGATTGGCGGATCAAGGGGTTCGAGTAAAAGCTACCGGGTTCGGCCGTGTCGAGCTCAACGTAACCAGTACTTTAAAATCGATCTATGATGTAAATCCAGATGCACTGATGTTTGGTACAGATTTGCCTTCCACGAGAGCAAAGAGGCCTTTTGAGTATGCAGATATTGAAATGATTATGGAGTTGTTTGATAAAATAGCAATAGATAAAATAATGTATTTCAACGCATGGAATTGGTACTTTGGATAAGAAAATAGCCAGTATACATCTATTAATGTCCTAATTATTCGGGGGAAAAAATGCAAATTACAATAAACGCCTATGAAAGTGAAGATAAAGAACAATTGAAGCATTTATTTCAAGTTAATTTTGAAGATGAAAACTTGCTTACAATAGTGTATGGAGATAGAAAGCTTTTTGCATATTCTGCCCTCCTAAATCATAAGCTAGTCGGAATTTTATTCGCTTGGAAGAACACCATTCATCCAAATTGCATTTACTTTCGTATTTTAGTAAATCCACTCTATCATTCCTTACCAATTGCCGAATTGCTTTTAGAAAAACTAGAGACTCTTACATTAGTAAATTTACCATTGCAAACATCACTCTGGGAAACTTCAGATTCCCTATTAAGAATATACAGAGAGAATGGATTTTCTATAATCAGAAAAACTTACACACCGACTTTAACTCTTACAAAAGATATAGATCTTACTGAATGCAAACAAATAAATTATAAAAAGATAAATCTTGAAGAGGCATCAGCAAACAACTTATTGATGAAAAAACTTACGTCCCTTGTAAGAAGGAATTATGAACAGTCACATCTGGTAAATCCTGTAGCAAGATTAGATTATGAGCAATGGCAGGAGTTTATTTTAGCTGATGATGTATTAAAGAAACACAGTTATATGTTTTTGGACCATAGTGAAATATTAGCCTATTCATTCCTTCACAAGTCTGATTTGAAAGGCAATCTTGAATTAGGGTGGTGTGGAGCAAATAATGTGGAACATTCATATCTAATTCCTCAATTAGTTATACATCAGGCACGGGATGCGATAAAACTAGATTACCAAACATTTTCTGGAGAATTCGATACAACAGACAAATATGCTTTAGAAACGTTGAACCATTTTCCGTTCGCTCCAGCTCCTACCTTGGTTACATTGCAAAAAAAGTAATACCCATTCATATAAAGGACAGTGAACAAATGAAAACCTTCTATCTAGCCGTCACGTATGATGTATGTGCACATAATCAATTGTTCGAGGACATGAACAGGTACGCTCTGGACTTGTCTATCAATCTAGATGAGCAAATAAGAGAATTTGCTAAACAAGATATTGCACCGGTAGTGAGATTATTTACATCAGACAATCAAGACTTTGAGAACCTAAAATTTATTAAAGAATATACCTTTATAGAGTACGAGTGTAATTGTCAGGAATAACTTCCTTTACTTCAAGTCCTACCAATTTTATAGCGTCTCTCACTGATACAAGTATCACTAGTTAGTTAAATAATATTTATTGGAGGAAGATACATGTTAGACAAACAAGGTTTTAATCTATGGTCAGATAATTATGATCAAACAGTAAAGGTTAGTGAAGATAATCATGAATATCCCTTTGCCGGATACAAACAAATTTTGAACCATATCTATAATGAAGTCATGCAAAAATCCAGTTCAAACGTACTTGATATCGGTTTTGGAACAGCAGTATTAACGAGTCAATTATATGAACGCGGCCACTATATAGATGGTTTGGATTTTTCGGATGAAATGATCACCATTGCAAAAGAAAAAATGCCCAACGCTCGTTTATTGGAATGGGATATCACACAAGGATTGCCTTCTCAGATTTCAGAAAATAGATACGATTCCATCGTCAGTACATACACATTACATCATTTAAATGATAAAGAAAAAATTGAGTTTATAAATAGACTGTTGCCACTCTTAAAAGAAGAAGGAAAAATATATATCGGTGACGTTGTGTTTCAAAACAGAGAAGATCTGAATCGCTGCCGCCAAGAAAATCTTCATCATTGGGATGATGATGAGTTTTATTTTGTCTTTAATGAATTCGAATCAGATTTAGGAAATTCATGTCATGTTCTTTTTCAACCATTCTCACATTGCGGTGGGGTTATTACCATTTCGAGATAATAGATCGGGGCTTTGCTATTTCTTGAAGTATGCTTTTTTATTTTCTTATCATTAAATTTTTTGCAAGAAAAAGTATAATAAAACAAAATAGATTGAATTTTCTAACAATTAGTTGCGGTGAATAATAAACAGTATCCCTTTCATTGTTAAAAGGGGAAATGAAGTGAGTAAAAGAAAAGTATTTTCTTACACTTATCCAAGCTTCGGCGTTATGAAACAACACATTAAAAATGAAGAAGGTTCTAATGTTTTAACCATCCAGCCAGAGTTTAAGTTCCAGCCCATATTTAATTTTTTTCAAGGAACTCATCTTATTTACAAAGGAAAAGTGAAAAAGTTAAGTCTTACAAGATTTAGCTTCATACTAGAAAATGTAGAAGGGCATCCTATCGCTAACATTAATCAAGTTCCTGTACATAAGAAAAAATCTATATTTAAGGAATACCACATCAATATAGATGATGAAGTGTTTAAAGTATCCTTTAAGCTTGCCGATCATTCCTTTTCTATTTCATATAGGGTAGGGAACTTGGCATCCAAGCAGACCGAGTATCTTCATTTTTGAAAAAAATAGTAGATTATAAAACATATCGTTTTGAAGTGAATGAGGGTAGATTTCCTTTGGAACTTTGGATGGCAATTGGAGCAGGGGTTATTATACTAGACTAATTTATAAAAAATATATTGCCCTGGAAATAATTAGTCTTATGAAAGAGTACAAAATCACACTTCAATAATAACTTATTACAAAACACCAATGGAGGTAGAGCACAATTAGGAGCATGAATAACTGGAAAGACCCAGCAATTTTATTATCCTCGATTGGATTTTCAAGTATCGGTGACTTTATCTATCTAGTGGCAATCAATATTATGGTGTATCAGCTTACAGGTTCAGCAGCCGCTGTCGCAGGTCTTTGGATTATAGGACCTATCACGAACATCGTTATGAAACTTTGGACTGGAAGCTTTATCGACTATCGAAGCAAACGTAAAGTAATGATGGTTACCTATTTAATCCGAGCTCTTTTTATTTTCCTTATTCCGTTCGCACCGAATACGGTAGTTATTTACGGAATATTAGTAATTTTAAGTGGGGCTAAGGCATTTTTTAATCCTTCTTCTATTACATATATTACTATCCTTATTCCAAAAGATAAAAGAAAGCGTTTTAATTCCATTCGATCATTTACGAGCTCAGGGGCTTTCATTGTAGGTCCTGCAGTTGGTGGTTCTCTGCTATTAATCACATCAATCGAAGTGACTTTATGGATAAATTCAATATTCTTTTTGATATCAGCAGTTTTATTATCATTTCTTCCTGAAAAAGAATATATAGATAAAGGAAGCATTCCTACTTTAACTCTGAATCAGATAATACGTGACTTTACGGTTGTTCAGAAATTTATGGCAAATAATAAATATGTAGCTTATGTGTATCTCAGCTTTGTTGTGATCATCGTCTTTTCATTTGCAATGGATGCACAGGAAGTTGTTTTTACCCAACAGGTGATTGGTCTCTCTGAATTTGATTATAGTCTACTTGTAAGTATAACCGGCATCGGTTCGGTCACAGGCGCTTTCCTATTATCGGTTTTTTCTAATAAAATCCCGCTTCGATTCATGATTTCTATTGGATTAATCATGATGACGGCCGGCTATATCATTTATGCCTTTTCATGGTCTTTTACTTCTATTGTTGTTGGTTTTGTCATTTTGGGATTCTTTAACGTGTTTTTGAATGCTGGAATGATGACATTTTATCAAAATAACGTCCCGGTGGAAATGATGGGTAGAGTAACGAGCATATATGATCTCATCCAGAGCGGCATTCAAGTCTTTGCTGTTTTAGGAATAGGGGTTGTAGCGGATATTATTTCAATGCGAAGTACTATTGTCACCCTCGCACTTTCCATGCTGCTCGCGTCCTTTATTTTTTCATTTTATATATGGAAACCTGAGAAAAGGAACTTCTTCCAGGATGAAAATCAGCTGGAAATCAGTGTGAGAGAAAGCTAGGAGGAATCAATATGGAAAAGAAGTACAATGATTTAATTGGGGAAATACTAGAAGCTTCAGGGGAAAAAGATAATTTTAACTACGAAGGAAAAGGAAAACCTCTTTCGAAAGATTATTTGAAGATGGACACGTTTCAACACTTTCAAAAGATAGCAAAGGATGCAGGGTATTTGCCTCCTTGGTTAGAGTTGCAAAAAGAAATCTCTCAATTAGTCCATAGTTGTGAAACAGAAAAGCATGTAAAAGCAATCAATAAAAAAATCAATAAATATAATAAATCATGTCCGCCTTCCATGCAGAAAAACTTAATCAGCCTAGATGAATTAGATGCGGCTAAAAATATCTGGTAGATTGTACTTGAATTTATTATAAGAAGTCTACAAAAGCTAGAATACATCTTACTTTGTAGGCTTCAGGTTGTCCTGAGAAAAATACACCGTTCTTTAAAGCGGGAAGAATCAAGAAGGAAAATGACACTGTTTTGTTGAACATATGGATTAGGAAATAGAAGGATTACATTGGAGTAGACATGATATTTATTGAAGGGAATGACACTTTGGTTAGTTTATTGGAAAACATCTTTCAAATATCAGCAGCAATACTAATCCTTTGTTCCTTCTATTACTACAGACAGTTTAAGAAAATGAAGAAAGAAAGGAAACTGACGAGTAGTGAACTTTCTATTTATATTGTCACCCAAATCGCCATTTATCTCTGTGCAGGCAGTTTTCTACTTTTATTTCTAGATAGGAATTTTGGATAAAAACTTGTTTTCTATTATAAAACTAATTAGGAGACATATATGACAACAAAAATAATCTTTGGTTCAAATAAACTAGGTAACATTCGAAATGAACAGCTGCAAGCAACGCTCGTCAAGTTTAAATTAGGTACGCTGTTAAGTGCAAAGAAAACGGAACAAGGAGCAATGGGACAAACTATGTTCATCATTTCCACTAAAGGAGAGTTTGTATTTAAGGGGAATCCGCTATATAAAGGACAATTAGAAGAAGAAAAATACTTTATCGAACAACTACGACAGAGAACCGAAGTACCCGTCCCAATTCCTTATCTTATTGATGATTCCACGGATATTTTTGGATGGAAGTATGCTTTGATGCCACTACTAAAAGGGAAACATTTAACTGATTCTACGTTGCAACATACCATGAATACCAAAGATAAATGCAGTATTGCCCAATCCATTGCCGATGCATTATTCGCTTTTCATCAATGGAAAGTGGAAGACTTCGGTGAACTTGACACCCATACATTAAAAATCACACCGTTTAAAACGGGTTATTATCAATGGCTCTTTGATAGAATTCTATTTTGGTTAGAGGATGCGAGGAAATATTCTAAAGTCACTCACGATGATTTACAATGGACAAAAAATCTGTTGGAAGATTCCAAGGAAGCTTTCCAACGTATTACCTCTCCAACGTTTGTAATGGGGGATTTTAAGCCGGGTAATTTCCTCGTTCAACAGAAAGAAAGCAGCTGGAGCATCAGCGGTGTTTTTGACTTTACCAATTCCTTTTTTGGAGATCCAGTTTCCGACTTGGTCAAAATGCTGACGTATTATCTTGATAACAATGAAAAAGTTGTAGCAAAACATTTAGTTGATGCGTATTTTGATAAGCTGACTAATAAAGTGGATAGCATAACACGGTTGAAGGTGCATATGCTTCATCAAAAAGTTTTGGATTGGGGTAATGCTAAAGCAACGAAGACAGTCACTTGGTATGATGAGCTTCCTTTTTATCATTGGGCTGGAGAGTATACGCAAGCGATGGAAGACCTATTCAGATAACATCCGTTCCAACATTCTCGAAAGGCTATCCAGACCGTATTATTAAAGAAATGCGATTAACTTCAGGTTAATCGCATTTTCTTTATATATTCTCTTGTTTTAATCCTTCGATAATATTTTCCTTTTTTATTTTCGCAATGGAGTAGAGCATCGCAGATCCTACAATCAAGAAAATGGCGATAATCACAAAGCCGATACTCATCCACGGGAGACGAAATGCATATTCGAATGTATAATTCGTGGAACGATGAATGCCGTACATGATCAACATGCTGATAGGCAATCCATAGCCTAATGCTTTCATTCCATAAAACATACTTTCATAACGGATCATTTTATTAAATCCTTTTGGTGTCATACCAACAGATCGAAGCATGGCAAACTCTCTAGTCCTTAAAGAAATACTTGTTGTAATGGTATTAAAGATATTAGCAATGGAGATAAGCGAAATCAACGTAATAAATCCATAAGTGAATATAGACAAGAGCAAAATCATTTGTTCTTCACGCTGACGGCTTTGATAGACGTTATACACATGAACATTAGGTTCGTTTCTTTCTTCAATTGCTGCTTGTGTTGCTAAAGGATCCGAGCTATTCATATATAGATAGGTGCTCACTCTCTCGTCAGATATGGAAAGCTGCTTCAGTGATGACTCAGGGATAATAAGATTAATCCCCCCAAGCATGACAGTATTAACACCCACCGGAACCAGGTCAGTAAGGGCACCGATTTCTACACTAGTAAGAAATTCCGGCTCGTTTTGCTCTGACTCGATTTCACTATAAGACGGTAAATATACATCAATTTTATTTCCTACTTCCGACTCAATCGACTTTGTTTCAATAATTTTACCTTTTGTTCCACCTTCATAGGAAATTTGTTCAATGACGATGGCAGTCAGTTGAGACGGGTCAGTAAATTTTTCAGTATCTACTCCGACTTCCTCCGCATAAGCTTGGAAATTTTCATCGTCCAAACTATATAAGGTGACATAATAAGGATATTTCCCATCTTCCAAAGTCATGTCATATTCTTCTATTTGCATTTTCAATTCAGTTGGTAATTCATCCTTATCGATGAACGCATCAAGTAATACCTCAGAGACTAGAAATGATTCTGTGACATGGTCCATTGATGCAAAGCTTTTCAACTCATTTTTTTCCAACGTGTCACCGTATAGCTGAATATCGAACTGAATGTTATCTTGAGACATCTCCAACGATTTTTTCAACCCATCCGTAAAGTATGAAACGGATAAAAATAGAACAATACTGATGACTAATGAAAATACAGTCGCTAAATATCTCTTCTTATTGCGCTTCACATTCTTTAATCCAATTTCAGCTTCCAACCCAAATATTTTTCTTACAATTTTTGAAGTCTTCACAGTTCTCCCCGACAATTTGATGTCTTGGGTTTGACGGATGGCATCTATCGCTGAAATCTTTGACGCCCTTTGTGCAGGTATATATGTGGAAATGAAGATCGTCAAAATAGAAATAGCACATGCGACCAATATAGAAGCAGGGGTGACTACCAACTCCAGCTTTTCAGAAATTCCTAGTGCATTTTGAATAAATGTATTGATAAAAATAAAGGTGACACCAATTCCCCCAAGGCCTGCTATAATTCCAATCGGTATACTAATTGCCCCAATTATCGTCCCTTCAAAAAAGACAGAGTTTCTTTTCTGCTTCTTTGTAGCTCCGACACTCGACAACATCCCTAAATGTCTAGAGCGTTCAGATACACTAATGGCAAATGCATTATAAATGAGAGCGACAGATCCAATAATGATGACTGTCATAATTATACCGGCCAATGAGTATAACGTTTGGCGTAGATTATCATTAGCCGTAACTCCATAGTAACGAAGCAGATCAGAGTTAAAATTAACCGTTTCGATTCCCTGTTCCTTTGCCAGACTTTTTGCGTTTTCATAGATAGAACTATTGACGTCTTCTACAACTACATACGCATCGATGGAGCTTGTTTCACTCCATAACTTTTCATCGACATAGCCAAGCACCGTATAACCTGGTGCCCACGGAACTTCCCAGGTTGGACGTTTCATTACCCCAACAATCACCATTTCTTTAGATTCTTGGTTACGTAATTCTTCATGGAGAGTTTCTCCATCACGCTCAAGGAAGTGATGTTGTTTAAGCTTCATCCCTTCTAAATCCACACGTTCACCAATTTCAAGATGAAGTTCATCACCTATTTTATAATCTACCTTTGACTGACTTAACATCTCTTCAGAAACGACTATTTCATTAGGTTTATACGGTAGTCTTCCATCTATAATCTCCACAGGGAATTGTTGCATCCCTGGGCCATTATAGCTTTGTATATAAATATATGGTTTATTGTCGTTGTTCGTCTCTTCAAAAAAAGCATATCCATCACTGGAAATAACTAATTTCTTAGTTTCACTATGTTGCTCGATTGCCTCGATTTGATTTGGAGTGACATCACTATATTGAACATGCCACTCCCCATTACTCGTAATATGTTGTCTAATCATTAAATCCAGGAAAGAAACACCAAGGGTTGCGACGGCAGTAATCATTGCTACAGAGATGATTACTCCAATAATGGTCACCAAGGTCCTGCGTTTATTCTCCTTTAAATGTCTAATCGTGACTTTATTGACGATGTTCACGGACGGATCACCTCGTCTTTAGCAATCTTTCCATCTTCAATCGAGATGATACGGTCCGCTTGCAAGGCAATGCGTTCATCATGGGTAATGACAATGAGTGTTTGATTATATGTTTTATTAAACATTTTCAGCAATTCCATAATATCCTCGCTATTTTTGCTGTCCAAATTCCCTGTTGGTTCATCAGCCAGCATTAATGCGGGGTTACTAATCAAAGCTCGGCCAATCGATACACGTTGCTGCTGTCCACCTGAGAGCTGATTCGGCAAATGGGAGAGCCGTTTTTCTAATCCGAGGATGTCAACAATGTTATTAAACTGTTTGGTATCCACTCGCTGTTCATCCAAAAGCATTGGCAACTGCATATTTTCTTCCACTGTCAAAATCGGAATCAGATTATAAAACTGATAGATTAAACCAATTTGTCTTCTTCGGAAAATTGCCAGCTGTGTTTCGTTCAGGTCATATATATCCGTTCGGTCAATGAATACCTTGCCACTTGTCGGTTGGTCCACTCCACCGAGTAAATGGAGCAACGTGGATTTCCCTGAACCGGAAGGACCGATAATACAGACAAATTCTCCCTTTTTAACTGTAAAGGAAACATCATCAAGCGCTCTTACTGCTGTTTCACCTTCGCCATACACCTTGGACAGATTCTTTACTTCTAATATATTCATAAAAATAACCTCCATTGATTAACTTCATGAGGTCAGTATACTTCGTCGGTATGACTTTAAAGTGACTCTTAAGTGACAATTTATTCACTTTGAAAGAAAAAAAGAAACAGATGATGAATCGATCAAATCACCTGCTTGTAAAATTTTATATGAAAAGTCGTTCCCTCGTCAGGATTACTTTTAACTTCCAAATCACCATTCTGGCTCGTAATGATGCTATGTGCCATAGCAAGTCCGATTCCTACACTTTCATCGCTGGCATTTTTTCCTTTATAAAATCGTTTAAAAATGTATGGAAGGTCTTCCCTAGGAATACCTGATCCATTATCCGAAATCTGAATTTCAGTGTATAACGGATTCTCCAAAAAATGAATGCTAATCTTGCCGCCTTCAGGAGTATGCTCTACACAATTTTTCAGGATATTGACAAGCGCCTCCACCGTCCAGTTGAAGTCACCTGTAAAAGTTGCCTGGTCTTCTCCTCGAATGGATAATTGTTGCATTTTAATATCCATTGGAATGTGCAGCGGCTCGACTGCGGTTTGAACTAGCAAATCAACATAATGATTTTCCTGCTTGAAGGCGATGGTACCTGCATCAATCTTAGATAGCTTTAACAAAGAGGATACTAGCCATTCCATGCGTTTCAACTGTACTTGCAGATTCCTTGTGAATTTTTCCCGCTGGTCATCTCCCAGTCCTTTATCACTTAATAATTCCACCATGACTGTCATGGAAGTGAGAGGAGTCTTTAGTTGGTGAGAGATATCTGATATGGCATCCGTTAGTTTTGCTTTATCTTCACGCAAAACGGTTCCATGCTCTGCAAGCATTTTCGTTACTTTATAGATTTGACTCTTTAATATGCTCAATTCTCCTTCATAGTTATCCCGTACATCGAGATGATAATCACCACTGCCTATTCTTTGTAAATAATGGGATAGCTTTTCTATTTCCCGGTAACGCCATTTAGTGAAGACCATCATACAGATGATCAGTAAAGTGGCCAAACCAAGAATCATACCTGCTGCAGCATAGGAAATAAACAGCATCGTAGAAATAGTGAATAATACACTAATCAAAAGAAGTACAGTAAGCAGAATTTTAATTTCCCGATTTCTCAGCAACTCATTCACCAACCTTGTAGCCCATTCCGCGAATCGTTTGAATCAGCGTTGGATTCTGTGGGTCATCCTCTAACTTTTCCCTTAACCTTTTGATATAGACAGTTAGTGTATTGTCATTTACAAAATCCCCGCCAACATCCCAAATCCGATCTAAAAGCTGCGCCCGTGTAAGCACTTGTCCAATATGATTGGCAAAAATAAGGAAAAGCCGATATTCTAGAGCTGTCAACAAGATTTCCTTGTTGTTTTTATACACTTTGCCTTCCGTAATATTAACTTTTATATTTTTAAGTTCAATTATATTTTTTTGTGGAGCACTGCGATGATAGCGACGATGTACAGATTTGATTCTAGAGATAAGTTCACGGATACGGAAAGGTTTGGTGATATAATCATCAGCTCCCATATCCAACCCCATGACTACATTGACTTCATCATCATAAGCCGTTAAAAAGATGACAGGTTTATCTTCTTGTTCCTTCACTAACTTACATAAGTCATAGCCACTTCCATCTGGCAAGTTCAAGTCAAAGATGTATAAATCAATTTCTTTCATCTGTTGCTTAATTGTATTCCTCGCTTTAGAGGCATTGTAACAAACTACTGTCTCATAACCCTCTTGTTTTAAGGAATACTCCAATCCCGATGCAATCGTTCGATCGTCTTCCACCAATAGGATCTTCATCCGACTCACCTTACATTCGTTTTTCTTTTTATGTTACTGGAAGAATATATCGTCGTCAAAATACAGACGATGAATATTTGCTATGTAGAGTCATCATCATAAAAATACAGCAAGCAGTCCATAATAATGTTATGATGATAGCTTAAAAAGGGCGTGTTGTTTTGACAACAAAAGTGTTTCTGTTAGTTACTGTTTCTTTCGCTTTATTCACATGTGGAAAAGTGGGGGCGACAGAAACTGCTGAAGTTAATAACATGTGGATAAATAGTTCACCTATTATAGAGAATGGTACGAAAGAGAAATATGAAATAATACCTGAAAAGTATGAGGATAAAAATGTAGTAATAGAGTATCCCCAAATTACGGGAATTTCTGATAAAGAAAAGGAAGACGATATCAATCAGTTAGTCAAAAAAGAAGCAATAAAGCCTTATTTGGAAACCATCATGCAATTAGAACCGGATCAACATTATGAAGCGGATGGTGATTATGAAATAAAGATGTTCAATGAAAATATTTTAAGTATCGCATATAAGAGTTACAATAACATCACTCCATCTGCTCATCCGTTCAACCGCTTCTTTACAACGAATATTGACCTCCATACTGGAGAATTATTATTTTTACCCGACTTCGTTGAGAATATAGATGAAGCATTTATCCAGAAACTAAAAAACGCAACTTATATTGGAGATTTAGAAGATAAATACGTGGATCAAGTAAAAGAAATGGCGTTCAGCTCGTATGAAAATGATCAGGTATTGATGGAAGCACTTGCTGATAGTGAAGACAGGAAACATGGTATTTTTATCTATGTAACTGAAGATTCACTAGGCATCAGTTTACCGGTTCCACATGTAGCAGGGGACCACGTAGAATTAGAAATTCCTCTACACGAAATAGAGAATTAACGATCATTCAGCACTTCAAGTGAAAGATGCCATTCCCACCTGAAGCGGAAATGGCACTTTTTAATTTTTGATAAAATCTTCTAAAATCTGATTAAACTTCTCATGATGCTCCCAAAACATCATATGTCCACCTAACACTTCCAATTGTGTTTTTGGAGATAGCTCTTTTGTAAATCGGGCAGCTGTCTCTGCCCAATGCTCGGCTACAACAGTCAAGGTAGGAAGCTGTTCACTTGCTTGTTTTGCTGCTTCTCTATAATCAGAGAACATACCTGATGCGAAAAGATTTCCAGCAATATAATATGGAGTATTCATTGACTGCTCTACTAAAATGGTTAGTTCATCCTCACTTAATTCTCTCTGAATCATTACACCAGTAATATAAGCAGTAATAAATTCACGCTGTCCTTGTGGTGAACGGAGGGAATTATTATAGATGCCAGCAATATCATCGAGTGCGCCTTCCACCCAGTCATCTACATGAACAGAAAGTGATTTTGGCGGCATATCAATTAATACCATCGATTTCAATCGTTCTGTACCATTTTGTTTAAAATATTCCCAGGCAGTTAAACATCCGAAAGACCAGCCGACAAGATTTACATCTTGAACATCCAATTCCTTTAGTACTTTAGCCAGATCTGTACCGTGAGTAACATAATCATTGCCATGAATAGTTTTTGTGGACTTTCCATGGCTTCTTGGATCAATAACAATCACTCGATTCGTTTTTGAAAAATAGGAGACTTGTTTCTCGAAAGATTCTGTTGTAAAAGTAAAACCAGGTATGAAAACGATGGGGTCACCTTTCCCAGTATCTTCAAAAAAAAGCTCAATTCCAGGGTCGACCTCGATATATTTTCCAGCCAAAATAAACCCTCCCTTTATTTAGTTAGATAATTTAGTTAATTACATACTAGCATATCTGTTTAAAACTTTATATAAGAAAAATAAAAAACGACTCTAAACATCACCATACATGATGTTCAGAGTCGTTGATCATAAGCTATGTAACCGTGCACCCAACGTCGATACGACGACCATATGCGCTTCTTAGCTTCATGGCTCGGCCTAGGCTTCCCTACGGCACACAAGAATGACCACTTACTGCTGCTTCCTTCCGGACCTGACAGGGTTCGTGGGTTCCTGTTGCGCAGGACCCGGGCGTCAACACCAATCCACTAAGGCTGACCATACAGTTGCCGTACCTTGGCTGGGAATTCGGCCTCGCTATAGCGGATTGCGAGTACAGGGCACCGCTACCTCCCCGCTTAGCACGGTATTTATCATTATAACGGTTTTTGTGTCGCTTTGCAATGGAAAATAATTCATCTGCACTTAAAATGCTAGATAATCATTTCATTTTTTCTTCTTGTTACGAAGTGCTTTAAAGAAATCAGTTAATAAGCTGGCACATTCATCCTGCATTACACCTGATTCAAGTTCGGTTTGATGATTAAACCGTGGCTCCTCCAACAAATTGAATAATGTGCCGGCACATCCAGCCTTCGGGTCCGGTGCACCATATACGACTCGTTTTATCCGGGATTGAACGATGGCGCCAGCACACATGGGACAAGGCTCTAATGTGACATATAATGTACAATCTTCAAGACGCCAGCTGCCAATTTTTTCATTGGCTTCTGCAATGGCGATAAGTTCTGCATGAGAGAGGGTTTCTTGGGATGTTTCACGAAGGTTATGACCTCTTGCGATAATTTCGCCTTCATGCACAATCACTGCCCCAATTGGTACTTCTGCCATCTCTCGTGCTTTCTTGGCTTCTCTGATTGCTTCTAGCATAAATTTTTCGTCAGTCATCTAACACACACATTTCATAATTAGTTTGAAAAAAATGAGATTAGGAAATAATTAATTAGAAACATATTATTCTTAAACAATCTATCTATATACTAGGTATCTTACCACAAAGGAGAGGATGCTATGAGGAATTTGGATGATACAGCAGTTCTATTTGTAGATTTGATTAATGATTTTAACTTCGTCGGAGGAGAGAAGTTACTAAGTAATACAATGGAAATTTTACCTAATCTAATCAAATTAAAAAGCTTTGCCATAGAAAATGATTTACCTGTCATCTATGTTAATGATCATTATGGATTATGGCAAGCAGATTTCAATAAAATAATTGAGTACTGTACCAATGAAAACAGCAAAGAATTGATAGAGTCCATGAAACCAGATGATAGTGACTATTTCTTGATTAAACCACAGCACTCTGCTTTTTTCCAGACTCCGCTGCAATCATTACTGACTGACCTCAATCGAAACACATTAATCATTGCGGGTATTGCCGGTGATATTTGTATTCTTTTCACCGCTAAAGATGCGTATATGTACCAAATGGATTTGTATATTCCTAAAAACTGTATGGCTTCTGAGGAAAAAGAAAATAATGATTATGCGCTATACTTGATGCGTTCCGTAATGAAAGCAGATATTGACCCCATATAGAAAACACTCTCCCTGGTAATCCAAGGAGAGTGTTTTTTTATTTCAATATATTCAACGACTCACGGGTAAAGGCTGGAATATCGTCTGGCTGACGGCTTGTTACGAGTTGGTCTTGGCAAACGACTACTTCTTTATCAGCATATTTTGCGCCGGCATATTCCATATCTACTTTGATGGATTTATAACCTGTTGCATCGCGGCCTTCCAATGTTTTTGCAGTAATTAATAGCTGTGGCCCATGACATATCGCCAGGACTGGCTTTTTCTCGTCCATGAAGTGCTTGGCAAATTCTACAAAGCGATCATCCGCACGTAACTGGTCTGGTGAGAAGCCACCTGGGATAAAGAGAGCATCATACTCATTGGGATCAACTTCATCGATTCCATAGTCAATTGGAACTTTGGATTCTTCCTGTTTACCAATAACGGTATCACCTTTTTGATTTCCAATAGTTACAATTTCATGACCGGCTTCTTCAAATGCTTTTGCCGGCTCTGTGTACTCTGAATCCTCAAATAGGTTCGTAATGACAGTAGCTATTTTCTTACCCATAATTCCCAACTCCTTTATATTGATATTACATAAAAGAGTTTTCCCATTTCATAGTTAATAAAACATAGCTACTTTGTTTGATATCAATTATTATCAAACCGTACAACCTTCTTGAGGCGACGGTAAATGGAGCCTGGTAAGACAAAAGCAGTGAGGGATTTTCGTTTTTTGCTCTGCAATAAATCTACACTTCCATTCGTGCCAAAGTAAAAGGACTGCCAAGTGAACTTGGAGCAATAATTATCCTCCAGTTTACGAAGGTCGGGGACGTAGACATACCGCCTGATTTGGTCATAATGCTGCATAGCCCATTGTGCCGCTTGCTTCGCTTCCCGTTCATTGGAATGACGTAAAACGGTAATTTTTTCACCCTTTTTGTGACGGGAAAGATAAAGTGGCATACTGTCGGAGTGACCAAACCTTTTCCAGCGGTTAACATGGTAGATGCGGAAATTTGTACCGACAATTCCAGTATGGCCGACTAAAATTGAGGATAAAGCATACTTATGCGAATAAAGGACATCCCCTGGTTGCATACGAATAGAGGTGCCTGGGTAATAATGCGTCATTGCTGCTTCTTCGATGTCGTTCTTCTCATTCACAATGTTTCACCTTTCCACATGAAGTATATTCTAGCAAATCTAGGATTAACGATAAGCTAATTTATGCTGAACGTAATGTCACTACAACAATTTCTGGACGGTTAAATATCCTGAATGGAACAATACTATTTCCAAGCCCACGATTAACAATCATTGTAGTGCCTTCTGAATGATGTTCCCCAGATGTAAACTCCGGAAATAATCCTTGATCAGGAGCAATCAACCCACCAACAAAAGGAATTCGAAATTGTCCACCATGTGCATGCCCTGAAAATACAAGCTCAAATCCATAATCACTATAAAGAGAAAACAGTTCCGGTCGATGTGATAATAGAAATCGAAAATGGTCTTCGCCTTCAAAACCTGTGATCGCTTCTTTGATATTTTCTTCTGTCTTTGCTTTTTCTGCATGAGAGCTTCCCTCGATAGCCGGGTCGTCTAATCCAATGATCTGAATCTTATCCTCTCCAATGGTAATGTACTCACTTGTATTGCGCATGACTTGAACGCCGATAGATTCTAAATCTTCCTCTAATTCATTGAATTTTCCTGACCACCATTCATGGTTTCCCGTCACATAAAAAACCGGCGCAATCTCAATTAATTTCTCCATCAGAAGAATACCAGTTTGCTCATCGGATCTATTCGAATCAATTAAATCACCGGTAAAGACGATTAAATCCGGTTCTGTCCTGTTCACCCGTTTAAGCAGGTCTTCTTGATCCTCGCCAAATAACTTACTATGCAAATCAGATAGTTGAACAATTTTATAGTTATGAAAGCTTTTAGGCAGATTATTGGATGGAATGGTATATTCACTAGTCACTAAAGAATTGTTTTGATAGTAAAGGAAATATATTAGTAGAACCATCCCGATCAAATAATACAACCATTTCTTTTTCGTTTTTTCCTTCAATCTTCTAACCTCAATCTATTACAAACTTAGGACATCCACCAGTGTCATGAGTTCACTCTATAAATTTTATCTGCAGTCATTTCCGGCTTCACTACTTCCAAATAATGCTCTTCAGCTAACCAATATCGCTTTCTATACTTATCTAATATTTTTTCTCTACTCCCTATATATGTATCTCGCTGCAAGACTCTTTCGTACCGTATATCTCTTGGACAATCAACAAACACTGTAAAATCATAATATCCTATCCATTCAATCCTTTGATTAAATACACCTTCAATTATAACAATAGAATTTGTTGGAGTCGGAATGTCTTTCATCGTATATGTATCATTTGATTTATCATAGAAGGGGAGAGTCAGGCAGGAACAATTTTCATGGATCTTCATAAATAGTTCCTCTGTCAACATACTAATATCCCATTGTAAATAGTAGTATTCATACCATTCTTCTCTTCCAGTTCCATAGCGTTTGTTTCTTTCAACGATATGGTCGTCCAGACGGATGATTACAACGGGGCAATATTTTTGTAAACGAGACATCAATTGATGAACCAACGTTGTTTTACCTGCTCCACCCAAGCCATCGATTCCAACAAGATATGGTCTTTTCATGCTTTTATTTCTAAAATTAGTACGGATGTCATTTATTAGTTCGTCGCATTCGACCAACTCCATATACCTCCTATGCAATGAAGTTATTTTGAATTCAAAACCATAGTAAATCATGAGAGGGAACATGGCCTACCTCACCATGCTTCATTGCTGACTGGCTTTATGGTACCATTTGGCAAATGTTTCTGTCATGTTTAGTAGCAGGATGATTAAACTTCTAGAGTATTTCCTCTGTCTATCCATTCTGGCTTCAATAGAGAAAAAACAAGCGCATCATGTGACTGCTTGCGTTGATAGAGGTATCCTCTCAGTAATCCTTCCTGTGAAAATCCTAGTTTCCTTAATAATTGAATAGATGGTTCATTTTGCGGATAGGTTACCGCGCCGATCCGAAATAAATCCAAGTCCTCAAACGAGTATTGCAGTACTTTCGTAACTGCTTCCGTTGTAATGCCCTTACCCCAATAAGAAGGATGCAATTCATAACCTATCTCTGCCTTTTTCCCCTTAATATTAAGGTTGTTTAAACCTAATGTTCCAATAAATCCTCCAGTATCCTTCGATAGGATTCCCCATCTTATTCCTCTTTTCATTTCGAATGTGGAATGAAACGAATCGATCATTTCTACAGCCTGTTTTTCACTTTCCAAACTATCCATCCCATAATAAACCGTGACGTCATCTCTTGACATGATGTCATAATAAGCATTAGCATGCTCTTGTACGACTTGCACTAATTTTATCCGTTTTGTTTCCAACTCTGGAAAGTCCATTTTATTTGCTCCTTTAAATTTATAAACTGACCGTTAAAATTATTTCTTATGAACAATTGCCTCAAATGTAATGGTTTGCTCTAAATTTGTCGGATACTCTCCGTAATAATAATTGGCTGATATAACAATATCTTTAAACCCGACTGATTCCAGGAGCAACTTAAATTCCTCAATCCCATACCAACGAATCGGAAACCGCTCCAATTCCGTTTGAACCAATATTCCATCCCGCCATTTTTCGTAGCGGTTATGTGACACGGTATACTGATTGATATAATCGACTTCAACAATTTTTGTTTCTAATGTAATCCAGTCACCATTTTCTGTTTCCCAAGTCCTCGTACTTACTTGATCAATTGTTAAATCGGACTGCATAAATATATCAATGATTAGCTTACCTCCATCAACAAGATGACGATGGAAGTTTTTCAATGCCTGGATGGATTCTTCCCTCTTATGCAACAGTAGAAATGTTCCAGTTGGTACAATAATAGCTTCGTAGGCTTTATTTAGATTTAAGTCTTCCATTTTCCCTTGGTATAATATTGGTTTTAAGCCTCTCTGTTCACAGTTATCCTGACATATTTCCAGCATTTCAGTTGATACGTCAAATCCCTCCACATCCAATCCGTACTCAAGAAGGGGGACGAGAATACGACCTGTACCAACGCCCGGCTCAAGAATCGGACCTTTACAACCTTCTAATCTTGCTTGATAAAATTCTACATCACCAAAAGAGCGGCCAATATATTTGTCCAGATTATAGACTTCCGAGGAAAGCTTGCTGTAGTAGCCTAACATATGATCTACACCCCCTTTTGTTACAATTCAGTACTTTCTATAAGCTAAAATAAAAACCCTGTATCAAACAGGATTTTTATTTTAGCTAAATCTCTAATCCCTCATCTACACCTTGCTCCCAAGACTTCAACAGATGACGCATGATCTTTCCGCTTCTTGTTTTTGGAATTTCTTCTTTTACTACGATTTCATCTGGTGCAGCATTGGCACTTAACGTGTTGCTTATAAATCCACGTATTTCCTCCAGTAATTCCACCGATTCTTCATAGCCCGGATTTAACGTTATAAACGCCTTGATCACTTCACCATGTTTCGGATCAGGCTTTCCGATTACTCCCGCTTCAAGGACAGCAGGATGTTCAATCAATTTAGATTCTACTTCAAAGGGGCCGACACGCTCTCCTGAAGTATGAATGACATCATCCAGACGACCTTGGAACCAGAAATAACCATCTTCATCCACATAAGCACTGTCCCCGGTAATATACCAACCATCCATGAAATAACTTTCATATTGTCCAGGGTTATTCCAGATTTTCCGCATCATTGCTGGCCAATCTGCTTTGATGGCGAGATTACCCATCTGTTTCGGCGGCAGTTCATTTCCTGCGTTATCTATAATTGCTGCTTCTATGCCCGGAATTGCTTTCCCCATCGAACCTGGTTTAATTTCATCACATGGAAGATTGGCAATAAGTTGTGCCCCTGTTTCAGTCATGAGCCAAGTATCATGGATCCTCAAATTCAACTCTTTCAAGCCCCACGTAATAAGTTCCGGATTTAGTTGCTGCCCGCCACTTACGATATGTCTCAATGCGAGGAGATTATAATTTTTAGTTACTTTTTCTCCTTGGCTTATAAGCAGTCGGAGCACTGTTGGGGAAGTATACCATACAGATACATTGTATTTTTCCAATGTTTCATAGTAATTTTCCGGTGTTCGTTCTCCATCAACTACAACGTTCGTTATCCCATGGAGCCAAGGTGCAAATATTCCGTAGCTCGTGCCAGCCACCCAACCTGGGTTAGCAGTAGAAAAGTATATATCATATGGTTTTAAATCAAGCACCCATTCAGCCGTTGCGTAATGCTGCACCATCGCATGATGGACATGGTAGACTCCTTTAGATTTTCCTGTAGATCCAGGAGTATAATGAATCAACATTCCATCTTCCAAATCGACCCACTCGATCGGAAATACATCAGTTGCAGCTGCCATTTCCTCATCATAGCTAATAAAGATACTCTCTTTATTCGAAGTATCTCCAACTACAATGATTTTCTTTAAATGAGGAAGCTCCTGATAAGGCACACGCTCCAGTAACTCTTCTGTCGTGACAAGTACCGTTGCTTCGCTATCTTCTAACCTATCATATACTGCTTGCTCCATAAACTCATCAAATAGCGGACCGGCAATTGCTCCAATTTTTAATATCCCAAAAAAGACAGTATAGAATTCTGGCCTCTGCGGCATAAAAAGGAAAACGCGATCCCCTTTATTCACTTCATATTTCCGAAGCACATTTGCAAATTTATTACTCAGCTTGCTTAACTCAAGAAATGTAAGTGTTTCTTCTCGAGTGGATGACGAATAAATTAAAGCCAGCTTGTCTTTTCTCTCCGGATTTTCTGCATGACGGTCTAATGCTTCATAAGCCATATTCACTTTTCCAGTTGTATGCCAGCTGAATTTCCTCTTAACATCTTCCCACGTAAAGTTCTCTCTGAACGAATCGTAATCCTGTAAGTTATAATCTCCGACTCTAGCAGGAATTGGCTGCATGTCCATCGTTTATCTCTCCTTTATTGTAAACGTTAACATTTCATATAACATTAAATTGTTGAATTTTTTAGTAAGTTGAATCTATTTTAGAACATTTTGTGACATATATAAAGTATTTGAGTATAAGATTTTTTATTTTTTCAGGTAGAATGCAGAGGGAAGGTTCTAATCTAATAGGCATTTAAACCCTCCAGAAGGCTAATTTTTTATTGTATACTAAGTTAGGTAAATGAATCACGGAAAGGATGCTGTATATTGGTATTATTAGTTTTTCCCTTCATTGCACTCATGATTTACTTTCCATTTGCGGCAGGGTCAATAACTATTTATTACAGAGATATTAAAAATAGTAAGTCGGAAGAAAAACAAAAGAAAGCTAGAAGAAAGATTCTCCTACTTAATATAGTTGGTATTTTGTTGGCAATCATTGCCTTTAAATACATGTGGCATAGTCTTATGGTTAATTTTTAAAAGAGAGAGTTGATAGGATGTTAGCTGTTATAGCAGTAGGTGCTGCGATGCTTGCCTATGTGCCTTTTGGCCTCGCAGTGTTATTTATTGATAAGAAATTATTTCAACGTGCAGATACAAAAAGGAAAAGAAGAATGGCTGGGGGACTAATTATAACCATCAGTATCATTGGCATTATTGTTGGCATTTTAACCTTTAGAGGAATTATGGCAGATTATCTCTAATATGAAAAGAACCCAGGTTTAAATAAAACCTGGGTTCTACTATTTATCTTTGTTCATGAAACGGCCCCGGCAGGATTCGAACCTGCGACGCACAGTTTAGGAAACTGACGCTCTATCCCCTGAGCTACGGAGCCATACAGTAATGTTTTTATTATACAAAATCTGATGAAAAAAACAAGGCAGGATTTTTGCACCTGCCTTAACTTCTTAAACTTTTATAGCTTTTGCTAAATCCAAGGAGCGGTTCCTTGCACTGTGAATGCAAGCCATGATAATCTTTTCAAATTCATTTGCTTGCAGAGATTGAAGTCCCGCTTCGGTTGTTCCACCTTGGCTCGTAATATTTTTCCTTAGTGTATCAGCTGACTGCCCGGATTGCTCCAGCATTTTTCCGGCACCGATGATAGTCTGGGTGATCAGTGCATCGGCTGTCTGTGCATCCATACCTGCCTCTAAAGCAGCCTTCTTCATCGCTTCTACAAAGTAATAGATAAAAGCTGGACCACTTCCAGAAACAGCTGTCACGGTATGCATATCATCTTCAGATACAATCTTGGTCATACCGATCGTTTGAAATAATTTTTCTGCATATTCAAGTTGTTGTTCAGTTACATATTTTCCACCCGTAATAGCAGTAGCGGAATGCCCAATTTGGGCAGATGTATTAGGCATCGTCCGAATAACAGCTACTTTCTTGTTGAGCGTTTCTTCAATCGTTTCCGTCATTACACCGGCCAACACGGAAATGATGAGCTGATTTTCCTTTATATAAGGATTAATCGTCAATAAAGAATCCTTTAAGTCTTTTGGCTTCATTGCTAAAACAACGACATCGGCACGGCTAAACAATGCTTCCTTATCATAGGAAGTCTTTACTCCATACGTATCCTTCATATAAGCTAAACGCGCTGTATCTTGTTTATTGGTAACAAAAATTTGGCTTTTGTCGACTGTCTTTGTCTGCAACAAACCAGCAATGATTGCCTCTGCCATTGAACCACAACCAACAAATAAAATCCGTCTATCCATAAAAATACACTCCTTCTTTAAATTTCCAATAAAAAAAGCTGATTCCGTCCTAAAAAAGGACGGAAATCAGCTTCCGCGGTACCACCTAATTTGGCAATCTGCCCACTCTTCATTGATAACACAGTTTCCTGTGGTTAGTTTATAAGCTAACGACTCCCAGGTAGGTTCATACAAGCTTATCAGCAGGGATCTCTCAGCCGGTGAATCCCATTTTCTGTCAGATAGTTCTTATATTACTGGCCTCATCATCGTCTAAAATGTATTTGATTTCTGTTAATAGTAGGATAAAAAAATCGCTTTGTCAAGGGGCGGATTTTAATGGGTCAGGACACTTTCAATATAAGAGGGACTATAACTAGTAAGCTTTATCTTCATTAGGAATTTCTCCATTAAATGACAAAAAACGCCTAATATTACTTAAGCGTTTTTAAAGGATTTGAATTTATAAAAATGGAGGAGGTAGAGGGATTCGAACCCCCGCGCGGTTTGACCCGCCTGTCGGTTTTCAAGACCGATCCCTTCAGCCAGACTTGGGTATACCTCCGTTTCAAGACAAGATATAATATATCATAAAAACATGAATGATGTCAAATATTATTTTACGGCATTGTTAATGAGGGGAGGCTGCATGAGATGCTCATACAGCCAACCTTCTATCTTACTTGATAACTTCTAGACCACCCATATAAGGTACAAGCACTTTCGGCACGATGACAGAGCCGTCTTCTTGCTGATTATTTTCTAAAATCGCTGCAACTGTTCGCCCAATCGCGAGACCTGAACCATTTAAAGTATGCACAAATTCTGGTTTTGCATTCGCTTCACGACGGAAACGGATGCCTGCACGTCTTGCCTGGAAATCTTCAAAGTTAGAGCAAGAAGAAATTTCCCGGTACATGCTTTGGCTAGGAATCCAAACTTCAATGTCATACTTTTTCGCTGCAGTAAAGCCTAGGTCACCTGTACACATGCTCATCACACGATATGGCAATTCAAGTTCCTGCAAAATCTTTTCCGCATGACCTGTTAACGTTTCTAGAGTTTCATAAGAATCTTCAGGCTTAACGAAGTGTACTAACTCTACTTTGTTAAACTGATGCTGACGAATCAAGCCTCTTGTGTCACGTCCTGCAGAACCCGCTTCAGAACGGAAGTTAGCGCTGTACGCAACGTACTTTTTCGGTAAATCAAGTAAAATTTCATCACGGTGATAGTTCGTGACAGGCACCTCTGCCGTCGGGATTAAGAAGTAGTCCCATTCCTCTAACTTAAAGGCATCCTCTTCAAACTTCGGAAGTTGCCCAGTTCCAGTCATGCTCGCACGATTTACAATCTGTGGAGGGAGCACTTCTGTATAACCATGTTGATCCGCATGGTAATCCATCATGAAGTTGATTAGTGCACGTTCAAGTCTTGCTCCAAGCCCTGTATAGAAGACAAATCGGCTTCCTGTCACCTTAGCTGCACGTTCAAAATCTACAATAGATAAGTTTGTTGCAATATCCCAATGGGCTTGAATTTCAAATCCAAACTTAGGAAGTTCACCCCATTCACGGGCAACAACGTTATCGTCTTCGTCTTCCCCGATCGGCACACTTTCATGTGGGATATTCGGAATGGAATACATGACCTGTTCCAGTCTTTCTTCCACTTCTTTCAACTCTTTATCCAGCTTGCCGATTTCTTCTCCAACCTGACGCATCTCTTTGATTGCCGGTTCAGCATCCTGCTTTTCTTTCTTCAACTTTGCGATTTCTTGTGTCGCAGCATTTCTTTTAGCTTTTAACTGCTCGGTTTCAGCGATTAATTTACGACGCTTTTCATCCAATTCACCAAACGTATCAAGTTCGGATAAATCTTCACCCCGGTGCTGCAATTTTGCTTTTACTTCTTCGTAATTATTACGTAAAAACTTCATGTCTAACATAATATTTTTCCTCCTTTTATTTTAAATAACAAAAAACTCCCGTCCCAAAAATAGGGACGAGAGTTTAAATTCCCGCGTTGCCACCCTTGTTGAAGAGGAAATCCTCTTCCGGCTCAGCTGCTTTAACGGTGCAGGGACCCGGGTTTATTTACTCTAGAATATATCTATTTCCATAAACCAGTTCAAGGATGGATTCACAAGCATTCTACATCGATTTGCACCAACCATCGACTCTCTAAGTGAAGAATAACTTGCTACTACTTCCTGTCAGTACTATTAGTTATTAATATTTTCTATCATCATAGCCGATTTATTTTAAAAATGCAAGTGTACATTGTCTACAAGCCGATCAATTAAAATAATCCTTTAATCCAATCGACAGCTGTCGTGAAGACATTACCGAAAAAGTCACCGATTGCTCCAAGAGTGAGCATGAACCAGTTAGCTTTTTCAACGGCTTCGTCACTGACTAGGTCAACAGATACTGCTTCTTGTTCAAAAATATAACCGTGATCGGTTGCTTCGCCTTGATAGACGAGTGTAGCAGTTCCAACCTTTTCACCTTTTTCAATCGGTGCGACGAGTTCGCCTTCTTCATTCAACTTCTCTTCATCAATATGATATTCTAAGCTGTACAGTTCTGCTTCATCTGCTTTAATTGGCATAGAAACTGGATCACTAATAGAAACACTCACTTCTTTTTCCTTACCTTTAGCGACTGGCAGGGTAGATTCATCCTCTAATTGATAGCCAGCTGCGAATAATTCCTCACTCTGGAAGTTATTATATCCATAATCAAGAAGTTTTGCCGTTTCACGGAAACGTTCCTCTTTCGAGTTGGTTTTCATTACAACGGTGATAAGACGCTTGCCATCTCTCTCTGCTGTACCTGTGAAAGTGTATCCAGCAAGATCAGTATTTCCTGTTTTTAATCCATCCATTCCTTCATAATGGAATTGTTGTAAGAAGGTTGCTTCATGAGGGAGCATCCAGTTCAAGTTTTCAATCGTATAACCTTCGAAATCCACTTCCGTCTGGCTTGAAATATCTAATGCATGCGGAAAATCATTTACCAAATGATAAGCTAATTGAGCTGCAGATCTTGCGGATAATAAGTTACTCGCATTTGGATCAGTTCCTTCAGGGACATCATCACCTAAACTAGAGTTATCAAGACCAGTACTATTTACAAATAAATATTCGGAGAGGCCCAATTCCTCAGCCTTATCATTCATCATTTTTACAAATTCAGTTTCAGAACCTGCAATCAACTCTGCAAGTGCAATGGTTGTTGCATTATCAGAGAATACGGCCATTGCATTATATAAATCTTTTACAGTATAATCTTTATTTTGTGTTAAACCTACTCCAGAAAAATAAATGTTCGCGGAGATTTTATATGCATAATCACTTATTTGAGTTGTCGTATCCCAACTAATTTGTCCATTTTCAATTGCTTCCAGGACAAGATATTCGGTCATCATTTTAGTCATACTTGCTGGAGGAAGGGCAACATCTGCGTTTTTCGCATAGAGGACTTTTCCGGTACCTGCATCAACTAAGATGGCAGACTCTGCATTTAAATCAAGGGTGCTTTCTGCATTTGCGGTTAGCGGTTGTATCGTAAACGTCGTGAACAACAATACAAGAGCGAGTATCATTGATACACTTTTTCTAGTAACTTGAATCAACTTTCTTACCTCCAACATAATTAAAGATTTTAATATGTAACACCTAGTTATTCTATCATATTTCGACTTAAAAAAATAGATGGACATTAAACAATACGAAGCTCCTTACCTGATTCATAGGGTTGAAATCTAGCTATGTTATTTCTCACAAAAAGAAACGCCTATCTTCATAGTTGAATAATAGGCGTTCTTATTATGTCTTAAAAGATTATTGTATCGAGTAGTTCGGAGCTTCTTTCGTAATTTGCACATCATGTGGATGGCTCTCACGAAGGCCAGCATTAGTGATTCGTACAAACTGACCATTGAGACGCAAATCTTCAATTGTCGCTGAACCACAATAACCCATACCAGCACGTAAACCACCAACTAATTGATGGAACGTATCCGTTAATGCCCCTTTATAAGGGACTCGTCCTTCTATTCCTTCTGGTACGAGCTTCTTCGTATCCTCTGTCTCAGATTGGAAGTAACGATCTTTCGATCCTGCTTTCATCGCACCAAGTGAACCCATACCACGATAAACTTTATATTTTCTACCTTGATATATCTCTGTTTCACCTGGGCTTTCAGTTGTACCTGCAAATAACGTTCCGAGCATGACCGCGTGAGCACCCGCTGCAATAGCTTTTACAATATCACCAGAATATTTGATTCCTCCGTCGGCAATGACAGGAACTCCATATTCTGCTGCAGCTTTAGCACAATCGTAAACAGCGGTAATTTGTGGAACACCGACACCTGCGACAACACGTGTTGTACAAATCGAGCCAGGGCCGATTCCGACTTTAACAACAGATGCACCTGCTTCGATTAAAGCAACGGTTGCTTCTGCTGTTGCCACGTTTCCTGCGATGATATCTAAGTCAGGGAAAGCGGCTCTTACTTTTTTCAGTTGGTTAAGTACACCAGCTGAATGACCATGGGCCGTATCGATAACAACTGCATCCACACCGGCTTCCACCAATTTTTCAATACGATTCAGAGAATCCCCAGTCACACCAACTGCAGCTGCAACGAGCAATCTTCCTTGGGAATCTTTTGCAGAGTTAGGGAACTCAATTACTTTCTCAATATCTTTTATGGTAATTAAACCTTTTAGAATATTATTGTCATCAACGAGTGGAAGCTTTTCAATTTTATGCTGTTGTAGTAATTTCTCAGCTTCTTCTAACGTCGTACCGACTGGAGCAGTAACAAGGTTCTCGCTCGTCATCACTTCAGAAATTTGGATGGAATAATCTTGAATGAAGCGAAGATCACGGTTTGTCAAAATACCTACAAGTTTTTGTTCTTCAATATCATTCACAATCGGTACTCCGGAGATACGGAATTTACCCATAAGATGTTCAGCATCATAAACTTGGTGTTCAGGTGTTAAGAAAAATGGGTTGGTAATGACGCCACTTTCTGAACGTTTTACACGGTCCACCATTTCTGCTTGCTCTTCAATCGTCATATTCTTATGGATTACCCCTAAACCACCTTGACGGGCCATCGCAATCGCCATCTCAGCTTCTGTTACGGTATCCATCCCAGCACTAATAAAAGGGGATTTTAATTTCAATTTTTCCGATAGTTGAGTATCGAGCTTCACATCCCTAGGCAGTACATTTGATTCTGCAGGTACTAATAATACGTCATCAAACGTTAAGCCTTCTTTGCCAAATTTATCTTCACGCATGTTCTAGCCTCCTAATTATTTATAAATCTTTATCCCGTTGATTAGCTATAAGTTATAAGTTATTTTTATTTACTTTACGCTAAATATCGCGGTTTTTCAACCACTTCGAACTTAATGGGAATAGTAAATAGATTCACAATTTTTACGAACAGTCAGGAAATGACTTTCCCTTTTATCTATTGCTTAAAAAGAAAAATCATTTCCCATTTATTTGCTATCCATCTTAAATAATCAGGTTCAAATAGTTACTGCTACCACTGGTTATTTTTATATTTTCGATAATAATTGAACTGGCGCAGCAACATATAAAATTTACGCTTCAGACTCTTATCTTTTTTATAGAAGAGGGGATTACCCCATTTCTTAGCCTTGATGAGTCGCTTAACATCTTTCTTAACGGTCTCATCCTCCACAAAGTTATTCAACACAATACGTGGCACAACGGTGAACAGAAATTCTTCATTCAGATAAGTCACTGGTTTATCTTTCCCAAAAATGACATCATCTACAATGTATTTCGCCATATTATGTCCAAGGGCTGTCACATAATAACTGGAGCGTCCTTGTCGAATGTTCACTTCAAATATCTTAAACTTCCCGTCCCGCTCATCGTATTTCATATCAAAATTGGCAAAACCAACATAACCAAGCTCTTCTAAAAATCGCTGCAGCTTCTTCATCATATCCTCATTGTATCTGGTAAGGACAGACGTGTAATTGCCAATTGCGGTAGCCGTATGCTCCTGAAGGACAACTTGTCCAAATGTCACTAGCTGAGTCTTACTTTCCGAATTCAAATAAAGGACAGAATCCCACATATACGTGTCCTCGCCCGGAATATAATCTTGGATAATCAATTCATCGCGGTAGCCACTTGCCTTAATCATGGAAATGACTTTATCTCGTTCCTCATCCGAGTTCACCCGGTACACTTTTTCCTGACCGGTAAAGGGATGTTTGTAATATTCAATTCCATTACTTGGTTTTATGATGATCGGATAAATCATTTCCTCTTGGAAAGGAGCTTCATCCTTACAGTCATAAAAATGGGTCGTTGGAGTGTCGATTCCATACTGTTCACAAAGCTTATAGAAGTTTGCTTTCTTTTGAAGCTTATTCATAAGCTCTTCGGAAATATAGTTGAAATGATAATATTCTTTCAGTGCTGCTTCATTTTCTATAATTAAACGCACATATGCATCATTTGTACCGACAAGAACTAATTTTTTATTACGGCTGCTTAATTCCTTAGCCAACTCCCCCAATATAGGAACGAATCTTCCTTCATCGGTTAAATCTGGATGAATATCAATTCGTTCCGGGATTGTACTAAAACTAGTGAATCCCATTTCTTGCTTCCCAACTAGGATGGGGTGAATATGATAAGCTTCATGGAAGGATATTGCCATATTGTAGGCATTAATATCTGTTCCGATGATTATTGGTATAAAAGGTTGATTACTCATATTGCCTCCTGTTTCTACTTACAATTGATTTTAATCTAACATTACTTCTTCGATATGTAGCCCGGGGTTCATCTGCAAGCTGATTATCTCTTCTGTATCATGCAGTTTCACAATCGGCCTTGTTAAATGACTCTTGTCGATAAAAACAATTTCCCCTTTTTTATTATTCGTTAAGGAGACTGTTTTTCCGACCGCCCGTGCTGTTAAGCTCTCAATAAATTTTCGGACGATGAGCGGATCCAGCTTCGTGAACCGTTCATGTGCAATTTCATCAATGACTTTAAATATTGGCTGTTGTGCTTTATATAAACGTTCACTCGTCATTGCATGATAAGTGTCACTTACTGCAAGAATCCGAGCATATGTATTGATTTTATCCTTCATTAGTCCAAGTGGATAGCCGCTCCCGTCTATCCGTTCATGGTGTTGAAGGATTGCTATTTTTGCCGCTTTTGACAGACCTGTTATATTTTCCACCATCCGATAAGAGTACGTGGAATGGTTACGAATTTCTTGGTGCTGGCTTTCGGTGAGCGGGTCACCTTTTGAAATAATTTCAGAATCCACTCTCGTCATTCCTGCATCGCATAAATAACCAGCAAGTCCAAGTTGAATCCATTCTCCTTTACGATACCCCAATTCCTTGCCTAAAAACGCGGAAATAAGACTGATAGCGACACTATGATGGTAATTATAATCTTTTGCCGTTCCAAATTGATGCAACGTAAATATTTCCATATCGAGCTCTTCTATTCGTTCAAGTAATGGAATGATTGATCTTCTGATTTTGGACATATCGATAGGAATGCCGTTATTCCATTCTGTATAGAACCGTTTGTATTCTTCCACCGCTTGTAAATAATGAGTAGAGAAGGGAGGGAGCTCCTCCTGCTCTGAGTAAATCTCAGATTCCTTAATTTGTGGCTGTATTTTCTCTATAACTTCAACTTCTTTCGGCATATACGTTTTTCCATCCTCAAGCTTGGAAGAAACTTCAACTGAATCAATTAAAAATTTATGTAAAACGGTAATATGGTTATCCGTCAAAACAGTTTTTGCCGGCATGATCGGACGACCTGATTTTCCTAGGACATTCTGCATTAGTATACAACCTTCAATTAATTGTGACGGATGTACGCGCATGCCTTCACCTCCAACATAGAAATGGGAAAAGTGACTCAAGTCAAACGAGTTACGTTAAACATGAGTCACTTGAAAGCTTGATTATTCCTCTATATTTTCATCTGTTTCTTGGACGTCAAGTTCCTCTGCTTCTACTTCTTCGTCCAACTCTTTATCCTCTTCCACTTTGGCAACAGTTGCTACCGACTCTTCATCCTGTAGACGGATGAGTCGAACACCCATTGCACTTCTTCCAGTTTGAGAAATTTCTGCTACTGGGATACGAATCAATACACCAGCAATCGTGATCAACATCAAATCTTCTTCTCCAGAAACAGCTTTAACAGTAACAACTTCTCCTGTTTTATCCGTCACTCGACAAGTAAGTACACCTTTACCGCCTCGATTGATTCTACGGTATTCAGATTCTGGTGTTTGTTTACCATAGCCTTTCTCCGTAACATGAAGAATATTTGAACCTGGTTCAATAATTTCCATCGATACTACTTCATCGTCATCACGTAAGGAAATACCTTTCACACCTGCAGCAGTTCTTCCCATCGGACGAATTTGCTCTTCCTCAAAGCGGATGAGGGATCCTTGTTTTGTAGCTATCATCATATCTTTCGTTCCATCAGTTAAACGAACAGAAATAAGCTCGTCATCATCCCGTAAATGAACAGCAATGAGACCACCTTTACGTATGTTGGCAAACAGGGACAAGGAAGTACGCTTAGCAATTCCGTATTTCGTCGTGAAGAATAAGTAAGCATCTTCGTCGAATTCTTTCACCGCAATAAGGGCATTGATCCATTCATCATTTTCCACTTGCAGTAGATTGATGATCGGAATTCCTTTTGCCGTTCTGCTGAATTCTGGAATTTCATAGCCTTTAAGCTTATATACCTTACCTTTATTCGTAAAGAATAACAGTGTATCATGGGTCGAACAGGAACCTAAATGTTCAACGAAGTCATCTTCATTCGTACCCATCCCCTGAATACCCCGGCCACCGCGACGTTGTGTACGGTAAGTTGAAGCTGGCAAACGTTTAATATAGCCTTGGTGGGTGAGGGTGATTACAATATTCTCCTCTGGGATTAAATCTTCATCCTCGAAGAAGCCAATCCCACCTGCAACAATTTCCGTACGACGGTCGTTGCTGAAGCGCTCTTTAATTTCCGTCAACTCTTCACGGATAATCTCCAATACCTTTTCTTCATCCGCTAAGATAGCTTTTAATTCAGCAATCAGAGCCATCAATTCACTATATTCATTTTCAATTTTCTCCCGCTCCAAACCGGTCAAACGCTGGAGTCGCATATCGAGAATTGCTTGGGCTTGTTTTTCCGATAACTTAAATCGTGTCATTAATCCTTCACGAGCAATTTCCGTTGTTTTGGAATTACGGATCAAGCTGATCACTTCATCCAAGTTATCCAGTGCAATCCGCAAGCCTTCTAGAATATGGGCACGGGCTTCTGCTTTTTTCAATTCAAAAGCAGTACGTCGTTTGATTACAACTACTTGGTGATCAAGATAGTGTTCGAGACATTGTTTAATATTTAAAATCTTTGGCTGTCCATCTACAAGGGCTAGCGTATTTACACCAAAGTTCGTTTGGAGGGCTGTAAATTTATATAAATTATTTAAAATCACATTCGCATTTGCATCTCGACGGACTTCCATCACGATACGCATACCTTCACGACCGGATTCATCCCTTAAGTCGGTAATACCTTCAATTCTTTTATCACGGACAAGTTCAGCAATTTTTTCTACAAGTCTTGCTTTATTCACTTGATACGGCAACTCTTTAACAAGGATTGTCGATTTACCGTTGGCATGTTCTTCAATTTCCACTTTTGCCCGCATCGTAATGGAGCCTCTTCCAGTTTCATAGGCTTTCCGGATTCCACTCCGGCCAATGATAATTCCGGCAGTAGGGAAGTCTGGACCTGGAAGATATTCCATAATTTCCTCAATTGTAATATCTGGGTCTTTTGACAAAGCAAGTACCGCGTCAATCGTTTCCCCAAGATTATGAGGAGGAATATTCGTCGCCATTCCGACCGCAATTCCTGACGTTCCGTTTACAAGCAGGTTTGGAAAACGGGCAGGGAAGACTTCTGGCTCCCGTTCAGAACCATCATAGTTATCACGGAAATCAACCGTATCTTTATTCAGATCACGGACGAGCTCCATTGAAATTTTTGAAAGCCTTGCCTCTGTATAACGCATTGCTGCCGCTTGGTCTCCATCGACAGATCCGAAGTTTCCATGACCGTCTACAAGCATATGGCGGTAGCTGAAATCTTGCGCCATCCGTACCATCGTTTCGTAAACTGCAGTGTCACCGTGTGGGTGATACTTACCGATTACTTCCCCAACAATACGGGCAGACTTTTTATATGCTTTATCCGGATGCATTCCTAAATCATTCATCGCATGGATAATTCTGCGGTGTACCGGCTTCATGCCATCACGAACATCCGGTAAAGCCCTTGATACGATAACACTCATTGAATAATCAAGGAAAGATGTTCGCATTTCATTACTAATATTCACTTCTTGAACATTTTTACGTTCTTCGGCCATTCTGTTACCTCCTAGTCGGGAAAAAACAAAACTCCCTATACAGACGAAATGAAAAGAGGGGAATGACCCCGCTCCTCATTTACAAATAAATTAAAATTTGTTTTTCAAAACATACAATCTCATATTCAACGATATTTAGAACTAAATATCTAAGTTTTGTACGTATCTTGCATTTTCTTCAATATAGTTACGACGTGGTTCAACTTTATCTCCCATCAGCATATCAAATACTTGATCCGCTTCGATGGCATCAGTTAACTGGACTTGAAGCAATGTCCGGGTTTCCGGGTCCATCGTCGTATCCCAAAGTTGTTCCGCATCCATTTCACCAAGCCCTTTATAACGCTGAATCGCTGGCTTTGGTGTGTCCGACATATTAGAAAGAGCCTGTTGCAATTCCTCATCACTATACACATATTGCAACGATTTACCTTGTTTGATTTGGTAAAGCGGCGGTTGTGCGATATAAATATAACCATTGTCAATAAGCGGTCGCATGTAACGGAAGAAGAACGTGAGCAATAATGTACGAATATGGGCACCATCAACATCCGCATCTGTCATAATGATGATTTTATGGTAGCGCGCATTTTCTATATTAAAATCTTCACCGATTCCAGTACCAATCGCTGTAATCATCGAACGGATTTCAGCATTGGAGAGAATGCGGTCAAGCCTTGCCTTTTCAACGTTTAATATTTTACCTCGAAGCGGCAAAATTGCTTGGAAATGTCTGTCCCTTCCAGCTTTTGCAGAACCACCGGCAGAGTTACCTTCAACGATGTATAGCTCACTGATAGCAGCATCTTTAGAAGAACAATCCGCAAGCTTACCAGGAAGGTTGGAGATTTCCAACGCACCTTTTCTTCTCGTCAGTTCTCTTGCTTTTTTCGCTGCAACACGAGCACGGGATGCCATCATCCCTTTATCTACAATCGTTCTTCCGATACTTGGATTTTCCAGTAGAAATTTTTGAAAAGCTTCACTGAATATTTGATCCGTAACGGTACGGACCTCACTGTTTCCTAATTTGGTTTTCGTTTGACCCTCAAATTGCGGGTCTGGGTGTTTTACAGAAACGATTGCTGTCATACCTTCACGGACGTCATCACCCGTTAAATTATCATCATTATCTTTTAAAATATTGCTTTTACGTGCATATTCATTAACGACACGAGTCAATGCTGTACGAAAACCGACTTCATGAGTACCGCCTTCGTACGTATGGATATTGTTCGCGAAGGAATATAAATTCGAAGCAAATCCATCATTGTATTGAATCGATACTTCGACTTCAATACCTTGATTGCTTCCTTGGGCATAAAACGGCTCATGAAGCACTTCTTTATTTTGGTTAATATATTCTACGTAGGATTTAATCCCACCTTCGTAATAATAACTGATAGGTTCTCGGTCATCTCGTTTATCTTCCAACGTAATCGTCAAGCCTTTATTTAAAAATGCCAGCTCTCTAATACGCTGTTCCAATATGTCAAAATCATATACGGTAGTTTCAGTGAAAATTTCTGGATCTGGTTTGAAGTGAATTTCTGTTCCTTGGCGGTCTGTTTCACCGATCACTTGAAGTTCATCCACTACTTTTCCACGTTCAAATGCGATGTAGTGGATTTTTTCATCGAGATGCACTTTTACATCAAGTTGAGATGATAAGGCGTTAACGACCGATGCCCCAACCCCATGTAGTCCACCTGAAACTTTATATCCGCCACCACCGAATTTTCCACCGGCATGGAGGACTGTCATGATGACTTCTACCGCAGGACGACCTGTTTTCTTTTGAATACCAACAGGAATTCCCCGCCCATTATCTCTTACGGTGATACTATTGTCTTCTTCAATGATGACTTGGATATGGTCACAGTATCCAGCTAAGGCTTCGTCAATACTGTTATCGACAATTTCCCAGACAAGATGGTGAAGACCTTTTCCACTCGTTGAACCGATGTACATTCCTGGACGTTTCCGTACAGCCTCCAAGCCCTCAAGAACCTGTATTTGTTCCGCATCATAGGATTGGTTGTTTGTTACTTTTTCTTCCATATTTCTTTCACACTCATTTCTTTTATTAAAGAATCATTCTCGATAAACAAATTAGCTTTCTCTTCCATCTGTATGTCCATTCTTGTCCTGTTGCATGAAAACTACATTCACTTGAGAAACTAATTAAAGAGTATTAATATAGTCGATCAGCATACATATTTATAAAAACAATTTATATTAAACATCATAAAGATGGGAATCATATTCCGAGTAGTCGTCGATATGTTTGATTACTGATTTGATGCTCGTGCGTTTTTTCAGTGTTGCGATGGATAGGGTGCTGAAATAGGTTTCTTCTGTTGTAACGACCATGGATTTTACATATCTCCGCGGACCTTTGATATTTTCTTCTTCTTTTTCTTGGTTCACCATCTCTTGTAAAAGTCCTGAAGATGATATTAATTCATAATCGATCATAGCAACAATGGTGGAGGTTTGAATGACATTTCCATTACCAATATCAATAAACATGTAAAGACTCAACCCCCTTTGGTTTTCTCTGTGGTGACCGTTCCCTTTGTGACTCGAAAAATTTCAGCTTTGTTCAGTGTTTCATGATGTATGCCATCTACACTGGTCGTCGAAACAAAGGTCTGGACTTTTCCTTGAATCGTATTCAATAAGTGGGATTGGCGAAAATCATCCAGCTCACTTAACACGTCATCCAATAGCAATATCGGGTATTCTCCAATCTCACTTTGAATCAATTCAATTTCTGCAAGTTTCAAAGATAAAGCAGTTGTACGCTGCTGACCTTGCGAACCATAAGTTTGCACATTGATTCCATTCACGTAAAAAATCAAATCATCACGGTGGGGGCCAGCTAAACTTGTACCACGATCGATTTCCTTGTCTTGGATGCTTGCGAATTTTTCCTGAAAGCGCAGCATGATTTGTTCCGTTGTGTCCTGCTCATCCACATCAATACTCGCATCATACTTTATTTCAAGCTCTTCCAATTCTTGGCTGATTTGGTGGTGGATGGGGGCTGCCCATTTCCGTAATAATTTTAAAAAATGGAATCGTTTATGAAGAATAATGACAGCATGTTGGATCAATTGTTCGGTAAGGATTTCCAGCATGGTGACATCTGTAATTTCCCTGCGTTGTAATTGTTTCAAAAGAGAATTTCGTTGCTTTAATATTTTTTGATATTGTGCTAAATGATAAATATAGGTTGCTTGAATTTGACCAAGCTCCATATCGATAAATCGTCTACGTGTTTGGGGAGGACCTTTTACTAAAGTTAAATCCTCGGGGGCAAACATAACCACATTAAGTGCACCAATAAAATCACTTAGTCTGCGTTGTTCTAAATGATTTAATTTTGCCTTTTTCCCTTTGGATGAGATGGTCATTTCAAGTGGAACGGTTTGATTTCGTTTTTTTACTCTACCTTCTATTTTAGCATACTCTCGGTCCCATTGAATAAGTTCTTTCTCTTTTGGAGTACGATGGGATTTTGTGAAAGCTAAACAATAAATTGCTTCCATGAGGTTTGTTTTACCTTGAGCATTTTCGCCGATAATGACGTTCACCTTATCGTCAAACGTGATGTTGAGCTCGTCATAGTTTCTAAAGTTGGTCAGGATTAACTGTTCAATATGCATGCAGTTAATCCTCGGAACCAACGATATAGGCATTACCTTCTAATTCAACGGTATCTCCGGGGTAAAGTTTGCGCCCGCGGCGATGCTCAAGCTCCCCGTTAACAACAGCACCTTGCTCTTGTAGATATGCTTTTACCATTCCACCCGATTCCAGTACATTCAGAACCTTGATAAATTGACCTAATGTAATATATTCCGTCGATATTTTTACTTCTTCTTGCATGTCATCACCAGTTTTCTTAATGAAAATATTTTATTATTTTGTCTCATGACTGCTTAATAACAGTATTTACCGATAAAAACTCTATAAACCTATTTTACTAAAGTTTTTGCAATTATGAAAGGTAAGACCCTAAAAGTATCGAAAAACTTCTCTCAGGGGCTTATTTTTGTTTATTTCAGCATTCGAGATTCCATTTCCCCTTTGACCAAAAAAATAATGAGAAAGAAAAAACAAGTTTTGATGTTCTTTTTGGATGTAATCCACAGCGGAAAACTTAATTTTCATATAATCAATACAGAAAAACTCTTATCCACATGTGGACAAGAGTTTTCTTGCGTGTATCCAGGAAATTAAATTAATAAGTTCTTACAGGCAGGATTAATTGCAATATGGAATCATCTTCTTTTGGAACAAGTACGAATGGACGCATTGCTCCAGTAAAATCAATCGTAATTTCATCATACTCTATGGATTTTAATGCATCCATCATGTATTTCGAGCTGAAAGAGATTTTCAAATCTTCACCTTCAACGGATTCCACAACAATTTCTTCATGGACATTTCCAACTTCTGGTGAATTACTTGTAATTTCAACAACTGAATTTCCTTCTGTCGTTAATTTGACCACGTTATTTCTTTCTTCTCTAGCAAGTAATGAAGCACGATCGATTGTATTTAATAATTCTTTTGTATTTACAGTGATACTAGTTTTCTTTTCTTCCGGAATCAAACGAGATGTTTCCGGATAATTACCATCAAGTAAGCGTGAGAGGAAGCTTAAATGTTTGGTACGGAATAAGATTTGGTTATTCGTTACACTGATTTCAACTGTTTCTTCTGCATCATCTAAGATTTTACTCAATTCATTCAAACTTTTACCTGGGACAACAACATTATGAAACTCTACTTCAGTTGCTTCGATCGTTGTTTTGCGCATTGCCAATCTATGGCTGTCCGTTGCTGTAAAGTTAAGGACATTATTTTCCAAATGCATATTCACTCCGGTTAAAATTGGACGTGTTTCCATAGTCGATACAGCAAAGACAGTTTGTTTAATCATATTTTTAATTAATGGTATCGGCATTTCGAAACTTTGATCCGCTTCAATTCGTGGAAGGTGAGGGTACTCCTCTGCACTTTGGCCCACAAGTGTGAATTCAGCTTTTCCTGAACTGATTTGAACTTGATGATTGTCATCAACTATAAATTCCACGGTATCTTGCGGAAGTTTACGTACAATATCTGGAAAATATTTTGCTTGAAGAACGATGCTTCCAGGCTCAATATTTTCTACGTTCACATTTCCATTTTCTTCACTAGGAATAAATGATTCGATAGAAATATCAGAGTCACTTCCTGTTAATTTTATTCCATGTATACTTGCTTCAATTTTCATTCCAGAAAGAATAGGGATGACTGCTCGTGATGAGATAGCTTTCATTACATTTTGTACAGCTGCCATCAATAAATCTCGTTTGATTGTGAATTTCATAAAATATCCTCCTAATGGAAGTTCTATATATATTATTTATTATAAAAAGATAGTAATAATAGTAATAGTGCTTGTTGATATGTGGATAAGTTCCTTGATATCTTTTTCAGTATGGTTTTACACATGTTAACAATATGTTTATATGTGTAATTTGTTATGAACAGTTTACACAAGGAAAATATCACATCGATTTGATTGTTTCGATCAATTCATCAATTTCTTGACTAAATGTTGTATCATCTGCAATCATTTTTGATATTTTTTCATGAGCATGTATAACAGTTGTATGATCCCTTCCTCCAAATTCATCACCAATCTTTGGAAGAGACAAATCTGTAAGCTCCCTTGATAAGTACATTGCTATTTGTCTAGGGAAGGCAATTGATTTGGTCCGCTTTTTCGCGGCAAAATCCTGCATGCGAATATTATATTTCCGAGAAACTACTTCTTGAATTCCTTCCACTGTAATTTCCTTTGGCTTATTGCTAGGAATGATATCTTTCAAAGCCTCGGCAGCCAGGGCTGCATCAATATCTTGGTTTACTAAGGAAGAATAGGCAACAACACGAATCAACGCGCCCTCGAGTTCCCTAATATTTGTATTGATTTGATTGGCGATATAGAGCATGACTTCATTCGGAATTTCGAGACCTTCCGCTTTTGCTTTTTTATTTAATATCGCAATTCTTGTTTCAAGATCTGGCGGGGTGATATCGGTTATTAGGCCCCATTCAAATCTGGATCGCAATCTGTCTTCTAATGTCGGAATTTCCTTTGGAGGGCGATCACTAGAGATAATAATCTGTTTACTTTCCTCATGTAATGCATTAAAAGTATGGAAAAATTCTTCCTGCGTAGATTCTTTTCCGGCGATGAATTGAATATCATCTATTAATAGAACATCTATATTTCGATATTTATTGCGGAAAGCATTCGATTTATTATCCATGATTGCATTAATGAATTCGTTTGTGAATTTCTCTGAAGTTACATAAGCGACTTTGGCATCTGGGTTATGTTCTCTGACATAATGGCCGATTGCATGCATTAAATGTGTTTTCCCTAAACCAACTCCCCCGTAAATAAATAAGGGATTATACGCTTTGGCAGGCGCTTCTGCTACAGCAAGGGAAGCTGCATGAGCAAAACGGTTTCCAGCTCCGATAACAAATGTATCAAATGTATATTTTTCATTTAACATTGATTTTGGGAAGTCATTGTAAGTTCCTTGAGGTTGTATTTCCTTTGTAACTTCTTTTGTTTCCTCCAGCTCTTTGGAAGAATCAGGAATGATGAATTTCGTTTCTAGTTTTGAGCCAGTTACTTCTTCAACTACTTCATTGATGACTTTTGTATATTGGTTTTCCAACCAGTCTCTCGCAAATTCATTAGGTGCAGAAATGATTAATGTATTTTTACTTAAATCTACAGCCTTTGTATTTTTTAACCATGTATCATAACTAGGTTTACTCACTTTTTCTTCAATCTTTTCTAAAGCAGCTTGCCAAAGCTCATCAATATTTTCCAAACGGGAAGTCACTCCTTTCTAATGGGATGATTATTACACATAGTGTTGTATTGTAGGGTTATTTGTTTTCCACGCTTTATGTTTAATGAAAGACAGAAAAAAGCCTCCCTCGATCAGTCGAATGGAAAAGGCGTTTAAAGTAAATTCCATAATAGGCTGTGGATGAAACGTATGGAGTCTTTCAAGTTTAACATGATTTATAAACTCTATCCACAAATCTGTGGAAATTTTAATAAAGAAGCTGTGAATTGATATCCACAAAACTATCCACAGGTTGTGAGTAATTTTTAAACTGAATTAGTTTTCCACAAGCGAAACACTATAATAATAACAAAGATAAGCTTATGATGCAACGTGTTTATTTTAGTTATCCACATTACTATCCGTTTGTTTACAAAAAAATATTCACACCCGTTTATGATGTGAGTAAGTTGTCGATAGATGTCGAATAAGTGACAACGGTAAAAAGTGCTACTGTGAATAAGTATATGATAACTTGCTTTCAGGATTTTCTGTTATAGAACAGAGTTAAGGTGAGTTTGGATGATTGGTTATAAAATTTTCATTTCTAATAAAGTGGAGACTAAAAAACTGGGTTGACAGGAGGGTGGAGTTTTACGTATAATTATTGAGACTGTCTACTGGATAAGTTAAAAAATGATATTATATATTAGATCCCATAGGGAGGTGCAATAAATGAAAAGAACATTTCAACCAAGTAACCGTAAGCGTAAAAAAGTACATGGCTTCCGTGCACGTATGGCTACTAAAAACGGTCGTAAAGTATTAGCTCGTCGTCGTCAAAAAGGAAGAAAAGTACTATCAGCATAAGCCACTGAACAATCAGTGGTTTTTTTTCTATTCTAAATACGAAAAGCTGAAGCACGTATAGGGATGACTAAACTGGACTGCGGTGAAAGAAGATAAAGGAAACACGGTGAGTAACGAACCGATGTTGATTTACCGATTGGAGGAGCAGGAAGTTTTTAGTGTTCCTGGTCAATTGAGCTAGATAATACGAAAAGCTGAAGCGTTCGGTTAGGGACAATCAAACTGGATGTTGGTCCAGGGGGATAATGTTCCAACAAGAAAGATCCCATAGACGATAAGCAGTAAAGGTGAAAGTAATGAAAAAAGCTAATCGAATTAAAAAGAACGAAGAATTTCAATACATATTCAAGCACGGAAAATCGTTTGCAAACCGGCAGCTTGTTATTTACTATGCGGAAAAACCGGGACAAGAACATTTTCGGATTGGATTATCTGTTGGCAAAAAAATAGGTAATGCCGTAAAAAGGAATCAAATTAAACGGTATTTGCGCCAAGCTTTTCATGAGATGCAATCTGACATCAGACCGGACATTGATATAATTATTATTGCTAGACAACCGACAAAAAGTATGGGCTTTCATGAAATGAAAAAGAGCTTAAGCCATTTACTATATAAACAGCAATTGCTTGTTAAAAAATAAAACAAGTTAAATATAGAATCTTATCTGCAATTAGGATAAAATAGCTAATAGAGTTTCAAGGTTGACGCTAAGGAGGAAAAATTTTGCGTAAAAAATATGTACTGCTATTTGCGCTAATCGGTTTAGCTCTACTACTCGCTGGTTGTACGGAAATTAACGAACCGATTACCGCAGAGAGTGAAGGAATTTGGAATACAATCTTTGTTTACCCGCTTTCTTGGGTAATTACAAAAATAGCCGTGTTTTTAAATAATAGTTATGGTCTTTCAATTATCATTGTAACGGTACTTATTCGCCTTGCAATTTTACCATTAAGTGTTAAACAAATTAAAAGCTCAAGAGCGATGCAGGAAATTCAACCAAAGCTTCAAGAGCTTCAAAAGAAATATAGTTCCAAAGATGCGAATACACAACAAAAACTGCAACAGGAAACAATGGAACTTTTCCAACGTAATGGAGTTAACCCATTAGCAGGTTGTCTACCGATTTTTGTCCAAATGCCAATTTTAATTGCAATGTATCACGCGATCATGCGTACGACAGAAATTAGTAATTATCAATTCTTATGGTTCGAGCTTGGTTCGCCGGATTACATCTTACCGTTTTTAGTTGGTGGTTTTACATTCTTACAACAAAAACTGATGATGTCATTCCAAAATACATCAACACAGAACCCGCAACTTGCAATGCAGATGAATTTAATGCTTTACATGATGCCGATCATGATCGGTGTTATGACGTTCTTCTTCCCAGCAGCTCTAGGGCTATACTGGGCAACTGGTAATATCTTTATGATTTTCCAAACGTTATTGATCAATAAACCGATGATGACGAAAACCAATACTGGGGGAGACAAAAAGTGAGAGAAATAACTGCTAGCGGTTCGACAGTTGAAGAAGCTGTACAATCAGCTTTACAGCAGTTAAACACGACTGAGGACCGGGTTGATATCGAGATAATTGATGAAGGTAAAAAAGGAATTCTCGGCTTAATCGGAGCTAAACGTGCAATTGTGAGAGTGAAGAAAAAGAAGGATCCGGTTAAAGAAACGGAGAAATTCCTCCGTTCAGTTGTAAATCAAATGAATGTCGAAGTTGATATTAAAACAACCGTTGAAGAAAACCATGTGACATATGAAATGGATGGAGAGAATATTGCCATCCTCATCGGAAAACGTGGCCAAACACTCAATGCCTTACAGTATTTAGCTCATCTAGCAATAAACAAACAAAAAGGAACGTACTATACGGTGACTCTTGATGCAGAAGGTTACAGAGAACGCCGCAGAGAAACACTCGAATCTCTCGCGCATAAAATGGCAGATAAAGCTAAACGTATCAACAAAAAGGTAGCACTTGAACCTATGCCAGCTTATGAAAGAAAAATAATCCATAGTGCGTTGCAAGATGTAAGTGGCGTATCAACTTATTCTGATGGACAAGAGCCCCATCGTCATATTGTTATCAAACCTTAATAAAAAAATCACTCCTTTCTTTTTAAGGAGTGATTTTTTTATGTTTAATTAGGATTAAATATTTTGTTCAAAAGTAATGTATCTTTTAAAATCATACTATCCACATGTGGATAATCTAGTTAAAATGCAATAGAGAAAAAGCGTGTGGATAACTTTATTTTTACGGTAAAATATGTTATTCTTTTTTGTTAGTGACGTTTTAATTATAACATATGAAGAAGATATAAAAGTTGGAGGTGTAGCAATGACAACAGATACAATTACTGCGATCTCAACACCGATTGGTGAAGGTGCAATTGCAATTGTTCGTTTGAGCGGACCTGACGCAATCAGCATCACTAATGAACTATTTACAGGAAAAAACCTTCACGATGTACCATCACATACGATAAACTACGGAAAAATCATCGATCCCGAAACAAACGACATTGCAGATGAAGTAATGGTTTCTGTTATGCGGGCACCGAAGACATTTACTCGTGAAGATATCATTGAAATAAATTGTCATGGTGGCATGGTAGCAGTAAAAAGAGTGTTGGATATTATCTTGTCAAAAGGAGCACGTCTGGCAGAGCCTGGAGAATTTACAAAACGTGCTTTTCTTAATGGGAGAATAGATCTATCGCAAGCTGAAGCGGTAATGGACCTTATCCGAGCCAAAACAGATAAAGCAATGTCAGTTGCAGTGAAGCAAATGGATGGTCGATTATCTAAACTCATTACTGAATTGCGTCAAGAACTTTTGGAAACAGTAGCACATGTAGAAGTAAATATAGATTATCCGGAATATGATGACGTAGAAGAAATGAGTCATGAGATGATGCGGACAAAAACTAGAGAGGTTCACCAACGTATCGTTGAATTACTTGAAGTTGCCAAACAGGGGAAAATACTCCGTGAAGGAATCGCAACTGCAATCATCGGACGTCCAAACGTTGGTAAGTCTTCGTTGATGAATACCTTAGTGCAGGAGAATAAAGCGATTGTCACTGATATTCCAGGTACAACCCGGGATATTATCGAGGAATACGTCAATGTGCGTGGTGTGCCGCTTCGATTAGTTGATACTGCAGGAATCAGGGAAACGGAAGACCTTGTTGAGAAAATTGGTGTGGAGCGTTCACGTCAAGTCCTTAAGGAATCGGATTTAATCCTTTTTGTTTTAAATTATAATGAAGAGTTGACGGAAGAGGATAAAAAGCTCTTCGAAACGATTGAAGGTTTGGATTATATAGTCATCGTCAATAAGACGGATTTAGAACAAAAAATAAATCTTGAAGAAATAAATGAGCTTGCAGCAGGCCGTCCTGTCATTACAACATCCCTAGTGGAAGAAGAAGGGGTGGATGAATTGGAAAAAGCCATTGCAGCTACGTTTTTTGAAGGAGAAATCGATACAGGGGATTTGACTTATGTTTCAAACATTCGTCATATTCAACTGCTTAAGAAAGCGAAGCAGGCCCTTGAAGATGCAATGAATGGAATTGAACTCGGTATGCCGCTTGATATCGTGCAGATAGATGTTACGAGAACGTGGGAATTTCTAGGAGAGATAATAGGGGATACAGCGAGCGACAGCCTCATTGATCAACTGTTTTCTCAATTCTGTTTAGGAAAATAATCGTGTGTATAGCTCTAGTAAATGATTCAATTGTCAATATAGGGATTGGTTATCTCCAGTTCCTATATTGAGCATAGAAAGGGTGAAAATGATGAACTTTAACGCAGGAAACTATGATTTAATCGTTGTTGGTGCTGGGCATGCGGGAATAGAAGCGGCGGTGGCTGCTGCCAAAATGGGTGTTAAAACGCTTATGTTAACACTAAACATCGATATGTTAGCTTTTATGCCTTGTAATCCTTCTGTCGGCGGACCTGCAAAGGGTATTGTAGTCCGTGAAGTCGACGCACTTGGAGGCGTTATGGGCAAGATTATAGATAAATCAGCGATTCAAATGCGTATGTTAAATACAAGAAAAGGACCTGCTGTACAAGCATTGCGTGCACAGGCCGATAAAACTGTTTATATGAAAGAAGCAAAAAGGGTTGTAGAGAACCAAGAAAATCTTACCCTTCGTCAAGGGATGGTCAATTCCTTGATTATTGAAGATGGAGTATGTAAAGGGGTAGTCACTGAAACGAATGCGGAGTATCATGCAAAAGCAGTGATCATTACAACTGGTACATTTATGCGCGGGAAAATTTTAATGGGTCACCTAGAATACGAAAGTGGTCCAAATAACCAGCGTGTTTCTGTTGAACTGTCGAAGAACTTAGAGGAAATCGGCTTTGAACTGAAACGTTTTAAAACTGGTACACCTCCTCGAGTAAATAGCCATACAATTGATTACTCGAAAACAGAAATTCAACCAGGGGATGAAAATCCACGTTATTTCTCTTATGAAACGACAGAAGAACTCGTTGAACAGCTTCCATGCTGGTTGACGTATACGAATGATAGAACACACGGTATCATTAATAATAATTTAACATTATCTTCAATGTATTCAGGTGCGAAGCGAGGAACCGGTGCTCGTTATTGTCCATCGATTGAAGATAAAATTGTTCGATTTGATGATAAACCACGTCACCAAATCTTCTTAGAGCCAGAAGGAAGAGATACGGAAGAGGTATATGTTCAAGGTTTATCTACATCTTTACCGGAAAATATCCAATATGAAATGATTAAAACGATACCAGGCTTGGAAAATGCTGAAATCATGCGTCCAGGTTATGCGATTGAGTACGATGTAGTCACTCCAACACAACTTTGGCCGACTTTAGAGACGAAGAAAATCTCAGGTCTTTACACTGCTGGACAAATCAATGGAACTTCGGGTTATGAAGAGGCAGCAGCTCAAGGAATTATGGCAGGAATTAATGCTGCAGCGAAAATACTGGGCAAGGAACCGATTATTTTGGATCGCTCACAAGGCTATATCGGTGTTCTTATTGATGACCTCGTGACAAAGGGGACCAATGAGCCATACCGTTTATTAACTTCCCGTGCGGAGTATCGTCTACTTCTCCGTCATGATAATGCAGACATGAGATTGACAGAAGTCGGCTATAAAGCAGGCCTCATTTCTGAAGAGCGGTATACGAAATTGGTGGAAAAAATCCGTCTCGTAGAAGAAGAGAAAAAACGTCTTGAAAAAATTATCATCAAACCTGATCAAGTAAACCACTTATTGGAGGAAATTAATTCGACTCCATTAAAAGAAGCGATTAAAGCTTATGATTTATTAAAACGACCGGAAATCGATTATGATTTCATTGATCAAGTGATTGAAACAAATGAAGCGCTAGATAAAGAGGCCCGTGAACAAGTTTATATCCAAGTTAAATATCAAGGTTACATTAAAAAAGCGAATGAACAAGTAGAGCGAATGATTAAAATGGAAGATAAGAAAGTCCCTGAGGATATTGATTATGATCAAATCAATGGTTTAGCTTCTGAGGCAAAAGAAAAGTTGAAGAAGATTCGTCCGTTATCCGTTGGGCAGGCATCCAGAATCTCAGGAGTAAATCCAGCAGATATCTCTATCCTGCTTGTTTATATTGAACAAGGCAATATTGCAAGAGTTGCTAACTAAATGATTTGAACATGTGTTAAAGGAGCCTATTTATATGAATCCAGAACAGTTTCGACTCGCTCTAAAGGAAAAGGGGTTCGAGTTGACGGATGTACAAATGAACCAATTTGACACTTATTATAAGACTTTGGTGGAATGGAATGAAAAAGTGAATCTTACTGCAATCACAGAAGAGAACGAAGTATACTTAAAACATTTCTATGATTCCATCACACCAGCTTTTCACCAAGATCTTACAGGTGAACTAATGGTTTGTGATGTAGGTGCAGGAGCAGGTTTTCCAAGTATTCCTTTAAAAATTGTATTTCCAAACTTGAAAGTTACCATCGTAGACTCCTTACAAAAGCGGATTGTATTCTTGAATCACCTTGCAACAGCTTTAGGTTTGGATGGCGTATCCTTTTATCATGATAGAGCAGAAACCTTTGGAAAAAACGCCAACTTCCGAGAATCATTTGATATCGTTACAGCACGTGCTGTAGCAAGAATGTCAGTCTTAAGTGAGTTATGTCTGCCTTTAGTAAAGAAAGACGGTATGTTTATAGCTCTGAAAGGTGCTCAAGCAGCAGAGGAGTTAGAGAAAGCTAAAGACGCCATTGAATTATTCGGTGGTGAGATAACAGGGGAAGAAACTTTTACACTTCCACAAGAAGATAGTGAACGTACAATCTATTGGATTAGAAAACGCAGAAAGACACCTAAAAAATATCCACGAAAACCAGGTGTCCCGAACAAAAATCCTATTGAATAATGTTATAGCCCGCTATTATCGATGTAGCGGGCAATTTTTTTTGTTGCGGTCTATAAGAGTTTTAAAAGTAATGAGGAACAAGGATTTTATAAATTGCTTGTTTGTCTTTTTAGAAATATAATAAGGATAAATTATTTTTCATTGCACGACCTGAAATATCTGGGTAATTAGCTACTTTTATTATGTAAATATGGTAGAATATTATAAGATAGAGAGAGAATAGAGACTCATAGAGAGAGAAAACTTAAAATGTTCCACGTGAAACATTTTTTATTATGAAGCTAGAAATGCGTAAAAGTTACTAAGGTGGTGTCAACTAGTGGTGAGTCCTTTTAATCGGTTTTTTGGAATAGGGGATAAGTCGAATTCAGAGGCTGAGGAGCCAGAATACCATCCAAATGAAGTTGTTGAAATAGAAGTAAGTAAAATTGAGCCGAATCGATTTCAACCAAGAACCATATTCGATGATGAGAAAATCGAAGAGTTAGCGCAAACCATTCATACCCATGGGATGATTCAGCCTATTATCGTTCGTAAACTGGAAGACGATCGTTACGAGTTGATAGCAGGTGAACGGAGATGGCGCGCTGTAACATCATTGGAGTGGGAACATGTTCCAGCTATTATTCGAGAGATGAACGATAAAGAAACTGCTTCTGTCGCTTTGATAGAAAATCTTCAAAGAGAAGAATTGACCGTCATTGAAGAAGCGAAAGCATATGCCCGCTTACTTGAATTACATTCCTTGACTCAAGAGGCATTAGCGCAACGTTTAGGTAAAAACCAATCAACGATTGCCAATAAATTGAGGTTGTTAAAGCTACCAGAGCCTGTGCAAGAGGCTTTGCTACAAAAGATTATTACGGAACGACATGCAAGAGCACTAATTAAGTTAAAAGATGAAATGAAGCAACTGGAGATTCTTCAACTTATTATAGATCAAGATCTGAACGTTAAACAAACTGAAGAAAAAATTGCTTCACTCGATGCGAAAAATGAAACTCCAAAGAAAAAAAGAGCACAGTTAAAAGGAATCAATAAGGATATTCGTATTGCAATGAACACTATCCGTCAATCTCTATCCATGGTTTCTGATACTGGTGTCAAGGTAGAATCTGACGAAAAAGAGCTCGATGATTACTATCAAATCACTATTAAAATACCAAAAAATAATAAATAAATACGTTCTTATCATTATGTTTATCATTTTATTATGCCCATCTTTGCTATAAGAGATGGGTATTTTTCACAATGGTTTTTTAATGGATACGTTTGGATGTAGTTAGTATTCAATTATTTTTGTTATTACTAGTAAGTTCGAATCAATTTAATATAGATTACAAATTTCATAGTCTATCACATGAAATTAATGATAAAATAAAAAGTATAATTGTTAGGTAGGTGTCAACATGGGAAAAGTAATGTCCATCGCAAATCAAAAAGGTGGCGTCGGAAAAACTACATCTTCAGTTAATTTAAGCGCGGGACTAGCTTCATTAGGGAATAAGGTCCTTCTTATCGATACAGATCCTCAAGGTAACGCAACAAGTGGTTTAGGTATAAATAAAGCGGATGTAACTTATTGTATTTATAATATGCTTGTTGAAGAGGTAGAAGCAGAAGATGTTGTAGTTTCCACTGATACAGTCAACTTAGATATAATACCTGCAACCATTCAATTAGCTGGTGCGGAAATTGAACTTGTGCAAATAATGTCCAGAGAAATGCGGCTGCGCAAGGCATTAGAAAATCTTCAGGATGAGTATGATTATATTATCATCGATTGTCCACCATCATTAGGTCTTCTTACACTTAACGCTTTAACCGCCTCAGATTCCGTCATTATTCCAGTGCAATGTGAGTATTACGCTTTAGAAGGTCTAAGTCAGCTTTTAAACACTATTCGACTTGTTCAAAAGCACCTGAATAAGCAACTCATGATTGAAGGAGTATTATTGACGATGCTTGATGCAAGAACGAATCTAGGGATTGAGGTAGTGGAAGAAGTGAAGAAGTACTTCCAAGATAAAGTTTATAAATCAATTATTCCACGTAATATTAGGTTAAGTGAAGCACCAAGTCATGGACAACCTATTATTAATTACGATCCAAAGTCTAAGGGAGCAGAAGTGTATCTTGAATTAGCAAAGGAAGTGATGCAGAGTGGCGAAAGGGTTGGGTAGAGGTCTCGAAGTTTACTTTCCTGATATGGGTGAACAAGAGGAACAAGCTATTGAAGAAATTTCTATTGATGAGCTTAGACCAAATCCATATCAACCAAGAAAGACATTTCATGCGGATGCTATTGAAGAATTAAAAGATAGTATATTAGAATACGGTATTATACAGCCGTTAGTTGCACGGAAAAGTATCAAAGGCTATGAAATTGTAGTGGGGGAGAGAAGATTCCGCGCTGCAAAAGAAGCTGGATTAAGAAGCGTCCCCGTTGTCGTACAAGAACTTTCTGATGAACGGATGATGGAGCTGGCTTTACTGGAGAATCTGCAACGTGAAGACCTCACTCCAATTGAAGAGGCTCAAGCATATCGTAATTTAATGGACGAATTAAAGATTACTCAAGAGGAATTGTCTAAGCGATTAGGTAAAAGCAGGTCACATATCGCTAATACTGTTCGCTTACTTTCTTTACCTGATCAAGTGGTAGCTTATATAAACAACGGTGAACTCACCATGGGGCATGGGAAAGCACTTATTGGGTTGAAGGATAAAGAAAATATAATTCCACTCGTGAACAAAATTAGAAAAGAAAAGTTAAACGTAAGACAGGTAGAAAGTCTTGTAATGCAATTAAATGATAAAAAACCTAAGCAAAAGGAACAAACGAAAAAAGATATCTTTATTCAAGAACGAGAAGCGATACTTCGAGATCGACTAGGGACTGCAGTTTCAATTAAACGTGGTAAGAAAAAGGGGAAAATTGAAATTGAGTTTTATAATGATGATGACCTGCAACGTCTCATTGAATTTCTTGATAAATAATAGGAAGGACTAACATTGAAATGTTAGTCCTTCCTTGTACATTTACTAAATGTTCCACGTGAAACATTTCAAAAAAGTTCCATGTGGAACAATATAACAATTACATATAACGAAGAAGTTGCTGAAGGAGAAGGCTATGGTATTATTCGGAACAATTGTTAATGCTCTATTAATCTTATTAGGAAGTCTGATTGGTTTATTTTTCACGAAGATACCAGAACGTTATAAGGAAACAGTTATGCACGGAATAGGATTAGCAGTTGTGTTGATTGGATTACAAATGGCTTTCTCAACAAACAATATGGTGCTAGTTCTTGTTTCTTTAATGTTCGGTGCAATAGTAGGGGAGTTTTTGCGTATTGAAGATTTCCTAAATGATTTAGGGAACTGGCTCGGTAGCAAGTTTACAAATACAGACGATTCGACAAGTGTATCCCAAGGATTCATTACGGCGACAATGATATTTTGTATTGGTGCAATGGCTATCATTGGTTCATTGGATAGTGGGATCAGAGGAGACCATGAAGTTCTGATTACGAAGGGAATAATTGATGGTTTTACAGCACTTGTTTTAACGACAACGTTAGGGTTTGGTGTGATGCTTTCTGTTGTACCCCTAGTCTTATATCAAGGACTCATCACTTTGTTTGCAACTCAAATTGAAAATTGGATACCAGAATCTATATTAAATGGACTAATTCTTGAAATTACTGCGGTAGGTGGCTTACTCATTGTAGCGATAGGAATGAATCTATTAAAAATCAAAACTATCAGGATTGCTAATTTAATGCCCGCTTTGCTATTAGTAGTTTTATTTTATTATATAAGTGATTTAATACTATAAAGTAAAATCTAAATCCAAACCCTTAAAGGTTTGGATTTTTTTATTATTTGAATAGGCGATGTGTGAACTCCTAGATAGTCTTTTTCTTGTGCGGATAGTCTCTCAGTATAGCAGGGCGGATAAAACTTGGACTTAGTTGCTGATCCAGTAAATCAAGCGACTCTGAGATCTTTTCTGCCATATCCATCACAATAGATAATCTTGTGCTCTGCAATACAGCGTGATCCATAAAACCGCTTGTATTGACGACTCCAGTGATATGAATATCACCAACCTCCGGAAGCGACTTTTTTAACGCTGCTCCAGGTTTAACTGGACCAACTCCAGCGATTAAATGGCCAATGGATGTATTCCTTCCTAAACAAGCATCAACAGCAATGACAAATGGCTGCCTGTATTTTTTGCTTATCTCATCCATATAGTCTGTTAAATTTGTAGCATGGACTGGGTTATGGAGGGTGCCATAAATGTTCAGGTGCCTTGGTTTCTTTGTTGTTAGTAGTGTACCGACTAATGGGCCGAGGGCATCGCCGGTAGAACGGTCCGTTCCGATACATACTACAACATATTCTCGAGGAAGCCTTGGAAACCAAGATATAATATGCTCACTAAGATTATTAACAGCTTGTTCATCCTGATACTGTACCCGAAAAGTTGTTAAATCTTGCTCAGAAAAATTATTATGATTCATAGCTTATCCTCCAAAAACATATTGGTATAGTATATGGCATTTTTCTGAAAACTATACATGCCAAGTGGAGGAATCGAGATGTTTCGAGCGGGTATGAAAAACATGTTTCTCATCACTGGTGCGGTGATGGGGGCAGGCTATGCTTCTGGAAGAGAAATATGGCAATTCTTTGGTGCTGGAAGTGGACTAGCTATTGTATTGTTTACCATCTTATTCACGATCTGCACCACAACCATATTAAAAATTAGTTATCGGCTCAGTAGTACAAATTATTTACCAATCTTGCATCAGCTGACAGGTAAGCGAATAGCTGCTATCTATGATTATATGATCCTCATCTATCTGTTTTGTGTGACAGTGGTGATGATTGCCGGTAGTGGAGCAACGTTCGAGACAATTGGGATGCCTTTTTGGTGGGGAATCATTTTTATTTTTATTGGGCTCATTATTATCTTTAGTAAGGGAATTGGTGAATTATTAAATGTAAACCAAGTATTGATGCCTATGTTGATTATTGCACTTTTTTTTATTCTCGTTTTATTTATTAAGGATGATTCTGTATCACTCGTAATGGATTGGGACAACCATACTAATTGGATGGCGGCATTTCCATTTACCGCACTGAATATTCTTCCATTAATCGCTGTATTAGGTGCTGTTGGTAATCGAATTAAATCAAATGGCGAGATATATATTACCTCAATCTCAAGTGGCTTGATCCTTGGTATCATCACTTTACTATATAATTCAAGCTTATTACATATTGGAGCTGAGGCAGAGTTACCGCCGATCCCTCTATTTGCAATTATAAATAATTATAATGCTGTAGTTATGGTTATTATGATGGTTATGCTATGGATAGCGATTTATACGACTGCTGCAGCGACATTGTTAGGGATGGTAACGAGAATTAATAAGAAATACGAGATGCCCTTAATAAAGATAGTTATCATTTCGTTATTCATTATGGTTCCATTTAGTGGAATAGGTTTTAGTCAATTAGTTGCTTTTCTATATCCTCTGTATGGCATATTAAATTTATATATATTAGTTAAGTTAATCATTTATCCAATTTATAATAAAACGTAAATATATTAAGAATATTTGATGTATTACTCTGTGAATGATGCTTAAATAGATTGTCTTTTAACATAAATCGCAGGTATAATAATGATAGAACTTATTTTTTATTCTTATATTAATTTTAATAAGGAGGATCGTAATGGTTGATAAAGAATTCGCTTTACATGATGTAGTAGAAATGAAGAAACCTCACCCTTGTGGAGAAAACCGCTGGAAGATCATTCGGATGGGCATGGATATAAGAATCAAATGCCAAGGGTGTGACCATAGTGTCATGATCCCCCGCCGAGAGTTTACGAAGAAGTTGAAAAAGGTACTGGAAAAGGCAGAATAACTTGGGACAAGTGATAAAGTTACTTGTCCCTAAATTTTTGTTTAAAAATTCTCTGATTTGATAAACTAACCGTATAAATAGTATGATAATAGTAGAGTGTAGCCAAGGAATATAATAATAAACTCAAAAACATCAAAAATAGGTCCATTTACAATACCTATTTTATTTTTTTATGCCTTTGTCTTTTTACAATCATATATACTATAATTGGAATAACGAACGCGTTCAGATGAATGTAATCCTTAAGGAGTGGAACAATAATGGCTTTAACAGCAGGAATCGTAGGACTTCCCAACGTCGGAAAGTCTACTCTTTTTAATGCAATTACCCAAGCAGGAGTTGAAGCTGCGAACTATCCTTTCGCAACCATCGACCCAAACGTTGGAGTTGTGGAAGTACCTGATACACGCTTAAATAAATTGACAGAACTAGTAAAACCAAAGAAGACAGTACCAACAGCATTTGAATTCACTGATATTGCAGGTATCGTGAAAGGTGCGAGTAAAGGAGAAGGGTTAGGAAACCAATTTCTTTCCCATATCCGTCAGGTGGATGCCATCTGTCAAGTGGTACGTTGTTTTGAGGACGAAAACATTACCCACGTCTCTGGGAAGGTCGATCCAATTGATGATATCGAAGTCATTAATCTGGAACTGATCCTCGCTGACCTGGAAACGGTTGAAAAGCGTTTTACCCGTGTACAAAAACTTGCCAAGCAAAAGGATAAGGATTCACTTCAAGAATTTGAGGTATTATCCAAAATCAAAGATGCATTGGAAAGTGATAAACCAGCTCGTGCTGTCGAGTTTAATGAAGAACAAGAGAAAATTGTAAAAGGATTGCATTTGCTTACTAGTAAGCCGATGCTATATGTTGCCAATGTAAGCGAAGACGAAATTGCTGATCCTGATTCCAATGAAAATGTCCTTAAAGTAAAAGAATATGCTGCTGCGGAAAATGCAGAAGTAATCGTTGTTTGTGCAAAAATAGAAGAGGAAATCTCGGAGCTTGAACCAGACGAAAAAGAAGAGTTCCTAGAAGATTTAGGTATCACAGAGTCAGGTTTGGACAAGCTCATTAAAGCGTCCTATAACTTACTAGGTTTAGCAACATATTTTACTGCCGGTGAACAGGAAGTGCGTGCATGGACGTTCCGCCAAGGGATTAAAGCACCACAGGCAGCAGGAATTATTCATACAGACTTTGAACGTGGATTTATCCGTGCAGAAACGGTATCTTATGATGATTTACTGGAAGCAGGATCCATGGCTGCTGCAAGGGATAAAGGAAAGGTTCGTTTGGAAGGGAAAGAATATATCGTCCAAGACGGTGATGTCATCCATTTCCGCTTTAATGTTTAAACGTAAAAAAAGGATCTCGAAGACTTGTTAAATGTAGAAAAGTTTGCTATAATGTCTTATCGTGAGTAATTACATTTTATGAAATTGCTCCTTGCTTCTAGTTCTTAACTGGAAGCCGCTAAGACCAAAAGGAGGTGTAACGGATGAGAAAATACGAAATCATGTATATCATCCGCCCAGACATGGAGGAAGAAGCGCAAAAGAGCTTAATTGAGCGTTTCAACAAAATTCTTACTGATAATGGTGCGGAAATCGCTAAAGTTGATGAAAAAGGCAAGAAACGTCTTGCTTATGAAATCAATGACTACCGTGATGGATACTATGTTGTTCTTAACTTCACAAGCGGCGAAGAAGCTGTTAACGAGTTCGATCGTCAAGCGAAGTTCTCTGATGACATTATTCGTCACATGGCAATTCGAGATGAACAATAATAAGGAGTGGTTCTGATGTTAAATCGTGTCGTATTAGTTGGCAGGTTAACAAGGGATCCTGATTTACGTTATACACCAAACGGAGTAGCAGTGGCTAATTTCAATATCGCGGTGAACCGTCCTTTTTCAAATCAACAAGGTGAACGTGAGGCTGATTTTATCAATGGTGTTGTATGGCGCCGCCAAGCGGAAAACCTTGCAAACTTTATGAAAAAGGGTAGCCTCATCGGTGTGGATGGCCGTTTGCAAACACGTAGTTATGAAGGTCAGGATGGTAAGACCGTCTATGTAACAGAAGTTGTTGCTGATAGTATTCAATTCCTGGAAACAAAAGGTTCTTCCGGAGGAGGATCCGGTTCATCAGGATACCAACAAAACCAGAACCAATATCAAAATCCTAATCAAAATCAAAACCAATTTGGTGGACAAGGACAGTTCCAACAAAGTCCAAATCAGAACCAAGGCCAATATCAAAATCAAGGATCTCAATCGGAAGATCCATTCCGAAATAATGGAGAACCAATTGATATCTCGGATGATGATTTGCCATTCTAACTTTTAATCATTTAGTTCATACAAATGAACATCGAATATAATACATTTCAGAAAAGGAGGTAATTGTTATGGCAGCTCGTCGTGGACGTGGTGGTAGACGCCGTAAAGTATGTTACTTCACAGCTAACGGCATTACCCATATCGACTATAAAGATGTTGATCTTCTAAGACGTTTCATTTCTGAGCGTGGAAAAATTCTTCCTCGTCGTGTAACTGGAACTTCTGCAAAATATCAACGTAAACTTACAATTGCAATCAAACGTGCTCGTCAAATGGCACTTCTACCATTTGTTGCTGAGTAAGAAGAAAACTCTCTCCAGAGCTGGAGGGAGTTTTTTCATGTTGTAGTAAAGATATAGAAAGAATATAATGTTGTGTTGAACTATTCGTTTTTACAGTGATACAATCATCTAACATAATGGAAAGAAGTTTAAAAAACAATATTGATGACAAAAATGCCCGTACAGGAAACTGTACGGGTACTTAATTAAATCATTTTCTTTTCACTTTGATTAAGGAAATCTCCATGTCCTATCCTTATCAAGATTCCTGTTTTTTTACTTTTCGCTTTGGATACTTCAATATCATGGATACTAGAAGAATTAGAGAATAAATGATTGCTAGAAATAGATAGCGATCACTAATCGGAAAATAAGATGAAAGCAACATATAAATAAGGAAAGGTACCGTTGTAGTAAATGCAATCAGCTTCCAAACAATTTGGTAGCGTAACTTCCTTTCCATCAGTTTAGCAAATCCAATTCCGATATAAGCTAGAATGGAAATAAATATGAACACGGCTATCGTGAGTGGCAGATAGTAAAACATAAAGAAATAAATAAGTTTTAGGATAAAGGGCAATCCTCCTGCCAGTCCCTCGGATATTCGTAATTGGATTATTAGTTGTGGTAGTGTGACGATAAATAATAAAATAAATAAGTAAACAACGACAATATCCATACCTATCCGATTCAATTTGAACATGGCAGTTTTATTCGGTAGTTTTAAACTATTTATGAATGCTTCTATGAAGATCATTTATTTCATCCTTCATCATTTAATATTCTATTTCATTATAGATGAAATATGGAAGAAATGCTTTATTTGAAGATAATAACCATCAAAATTCGACTTAATTATTGATAGGAAGCTTGATTACACATTTTTCTGAATCATAAACCCTTGAAAATATTACCCGGGAAATATAATTATCGCAAATATCGACAAATTCGAGAGTACGAAAGGTTTATTTTTGATTAACAAGTGGAATATTAATTATTAGCTCCTTTTGTATGTTATTGATGTCATACGAAAGGAGCAATTTTTTGCTGTTCATTCCATTGAAAAACTATGGAATAACAACGTTATTCGCGGTAAGTTCATACGTTTCATGTTATGATAATAGGACAACAGAATTCGAAATAAATTGAGGTGCAACGAATGAATCAATCTAAAACGCTAAAAGAAGGGGCGATATTTACTGCAATCTACTTGGTGCTCATACTGGTTACATTTTTTCTACCAATATTAGCTCCGATTGCAAGCTTTCTACTCCCCATTCCATTTGTCATCTATACATCCAGGCAAGGAATGAAGCCAGGCGTATTCATGATAGTTGTGACAGCTATCTTATCAACAATTTTATTCACCCTTATCTCACTGCCATTTACACTGCTGATGGGAATCGGTGGTTTACTAATAGGTCATGCTATTTTCAGAAAACGTTCAGCTTATGAAACTTTAGGCTATGGTATATTAGGGTTCGTTGGAGGGCTATTAATTTCGATTGCATGTACACAGCTTATATTTGATGTGAATTTCCAACAAGAGTTTGAGGCAATTGCAACGGAACAAATGCAAACTTATACATCCTTTATGGAGGGAATGGGTTTAGAGTCTGACGAAGATGGAGGACTGGAAACAATCCTGAGAGAACAAATCCAGCTCTTTCTTAATTTAATACCGGCATTCATTGCCATTTCAGCTGTGATTTTGGCTTTCCTCGTGCAATGGATCAGTTATAAGATTTTAAATAGAAAGGGAAAAAATAACTATCGTTTTCCGCCATTCCGTAACTTGAAATTACCAGCATCGATCATATGGCTATATTTAATCGTGATCATCGTCTCCTTTATAAACCTTGATCCTAATGGAACGATGTTTATTGCAATACAAAATGCACTCATCATTTTGGAAATGCTCCTAGTTATTCAAGGGTTTTCCTTTATCTTTTACTTTACCCATTACAAGAAATGGTCAAAAGCAGTACCAATCATTAGTATTGTGTTGACAATCGTGTTTCCAATATTTCTCCTTTATTTCGTAAGGATCTTAGGTATAATTGATATAGGATTAAATTTACGCGAGCGGCTGCAAAAAAATAAATAGCCTTATTTGTAAGCAAAATTGGAGTGAACGTTATGCCGGAACTGCAAAGGAAGCGATTATTAGAGAGTCATCTATGGACCATCTACATATTAGCTGCTATTTTGCTTGCCATCTTATTTTATTACGAATGGAGAATAGGGATTGCAGGGAGCTTCATTTACCTTATTTCCTTGTTTTATAGTATTCGTTATGAAATTAGACGACGGGAAAAAATACAAAATGAAATAAAAATGATTTCGACTCGTGTCAAGATGGTAGGGAAAGAAGCTTTAAGTGAGCTTCCTTTTGGAATTGTCCTCTACGATGAAGATTATAAAATCGAGTGGGCAAATTCTTATATGCGCCAATTTGATACGGATGAAACGGAACTCATCGGTTCTCACCTCAACATTTTGTCAGAGGAATTGGTCACTGATATTAAAGAAAATAAACAAGATACTGGCCTTGAGTTAGAGGATTATTATTTCAGGACGTTGATTAATAGGGATGAACGGTTAATCTATTTCATTAATGAAACAGATTATGCTCGGTTAAAGACGAACTATGAAAATGACCAGACCGTATTATTCATGATCTTCCTTGATAACTATGAAGATATCACGCTCCCGATGGATGATACTTCAAAAAGTCAGCTTAACTCTGAAGTAACAGCAATAATTAATGACTGGGCCAAGAGGAATGGGCTTTATGTGAAGCGTACTTCCCAAGAACGTTTCTTGGCAATTGGTACGAGGGAGATTTTAAGACAGATAGAAAAAGTGAAATTCGATATTCTTGATGAAGTACGAGAGATTACTGGGGACCAAAGCACGAATGTCACGTTAAGTATTGGTGTTGGTCATGGGAACGTACCACTGCCGAAGCTTGGTGAGTTGGCGCAGTCGAGTCTTGACCTTGCGCTTGGACGAGGCGGTGACCAAGTGGCTATCCGTGATGAATCAGGAAAGGTGCGTTTTTATGGCGGAAAAACCAATCCTATGGAAAAGCGGACCCGGGTAAGAGCACGAGTGATTTCCCATGCAATGGTTGACCTTGTGAAAGCAAGTGACAATGTCATTATTATGGGGCATAAAGCACCGGATATGGATTCTGTTGGTTCAGCCATCGGAATATTAAATATCGCGAAGACAAATGGTGTGGAAGGATATATAGTTTTTGACCCGAATGATGTGGATACAGGGGTATACCGCTTAATCGAAGCAATCCGGGCAGATGAAGAGCTGTGGGAACGTTTTATAGAACCAAGTGTTGCGGAGGATATCATTACGAATCAAAGTCTAGTCGTAATTGTGGACACCCATCGCCCGGCCATGGTTGTACAGCCTGAATTGCTTGAGATGACGGATTACAAAGTGGTCATTGACCACCATCGTCGTGGTGAAGAGTTTATTGATAATCCAACACTTGTATATATGGAGCCCTATGCCTCATCTACTGCAGAACTAGTGACGGAGCTTTTGGAATACCAGCCAAAATCAACCAAATTAAAAATGCTTGAGGCAACAGCCTTATTATCTGGTATTATAGTAGATACGAAAAGTTTTACACTTAGAACGGGTTCTAGAACATTTGATGCAGCATCATACTTGCGGGCTAAGGGCGCGGATACCGTATTAGTCCAGCAATTCTTGAAAGAAGATCTCAATCTCTATTTAACACGTAGTAGATTAATTGAGCGGACAGAAATATATCGGGACTCTATAGCAATTGTTGCAGCCGAACCTGGTGTAGCCTATGGATCTGTACTTATCGCTCAGACCGCAGATACATTACTCGCCATGACTGGAGTTACAGCTTCCTTTGTGATTTCGGAGCGGGACGATGGAAGGGTCGGTGTAAGTGCGCGCTCTCTAGGCAAGATTAATGTCCAAGTCATTATGGAACGGATGAATGGCGGTGGGCATCTAACTAATGCTGCTACTCAAATTGCAGATACGACAGTAGAAGAAGTTGAATTGCTGCTGAAAAATATTATAGATGAATATTTTGAAGGGAGAGAAACGGAATGAAGGTAATTTTTCTGAAAGATGTTAAAGGAAAAGGAAAACAAGGTGAAGTGAAAGATGTTTCAGAGGGGTACGCAAGAAACTATCTCTTGAAAAATAAATTGGCAATTGAAGCAACACCGGGGAACTTAAAAGCATTGGAAGCTAAGAAACGTAAAAATGCACAGCAAGAACAAGAAGAAAAAGAAGAAGCAATTGCATTAAAAGATAAATTAGCTGATCTTACCGTAGAAATGAAAGCTAAATCTGGAGAAGGTGGCCGTTTATTTGGATCCATTACAAGCAAGCAAATAGCCGATAAACTAGCTAAGGATCACGGATACAAAATCGATAAAAGAAAAATCGAACTCGCCGATCCAATCCGCTCTCTAGGCTATACTACCGTACCAATCAAACTACATCCGGAAGTATCCGGCTCTGTTAAAGTCCATGTGACGGAACAAAAATAAAAAGACATGCATATCTAGCAGGTCTTAAACATGTGGGAATGAAAGGATCAATGTCCCAGTGGCTCACGACTTCTGTGAGTCCTTTTTTACTTCATTAGTTGTATACATCCTAAGAAAGGGGGAGGCATCTTGAGCCAAGTATTGAACGATCGTGTACCACCACATAATATTGAAGCGGAACAGTCGGTGATTGGAGCCATCTTTCTAGATCCGGAGTCTTTCTCCAGTGCTGCAGAAATATTAATGCCTGATGATTTCTACCGTGCGAGCCACCAGCGGATTTTTGCTGCGATGATGCATCTTTCAGATCGTGGTGAGCCAATTGATATTGTTACCGTAACAACATATTTAAATGACCGTAAACAGCTCGAAGAAGCAGGTGGGGTAACTTATCTGACGCAGGTTGCTGAAAGTGTACCGACTGCTGCGAACATTGAGTACTACAGTCGAATTGTGGAAGAAAAAGCATTGCTAAGACGCTTGATTCGTGCCGCCACCGATATCGTAACCTCAGGATTCGAACGGGAAGACGAGGTTGAGGATGTTTTAAATGAAGCGGAGAAAACAATCCTAGAAGTTTCCAGCAGACAAAATAGTGATGGCTTTAAAAATATAAAAGATGTCTTGATTGATGTTTATGATAAAATTGAGCAACTTCATGAACATCAAGGCGATGTTACTGGAGTACCAACTGGTTTCAAGGAACTTGATCGGATTACGAGTGGCTTCCAGCGAAATGATTTAATCATCATCGCCGCCCGTCCTTCCGTTGGTAAGACGGCATTTGCTCTGAACGTTGCACAAAATGTTGCTGTAAAAACAGATGAAAATGTTGCCATCTTCAGTTTGGAGATGGGAGCCGACCAGCTTGTTCAACGTATGCTTTGTGCTGAGGGAAATATCGATGCTCAGCGATTGCGGAGCGGACAACTCCAAGCGGACGATTGGGGCAAGCTGACGATGGCTATGGGGTCTTTATCCAATGCAGGAATATTTATTGATGATACTCCAGGGATTCGTGTCAGCGAAATTCGTTCCAAATGCCGTCGTTTAAAACAAGAACATGGTCTCGGTATGATTATGATCGACTACCTGCAACTCATTCAAGGTAGTGCGGGATCAGGGGAAAACAGACAACAGGAAGTATCAGAAATCTCCCGTTCCTTAAAAGGATTAGCGAGGGAATTGGAAGTGCCGTTAATAGCACTGTCCCAGCTGTCCCGTGGGGTGGAATCCCGTCAAGATAAGCGTCCGATGATGTCCGACTTGCGTGAGTCAGGAAGTATCGAGCAGGACGCCGATATTGTAGGATTCCTTTACCGTGATGATTATTATGATAAAGAATCAGAAAAACAGAATATCATCGAAATCATTATATCCAAACAACGTAACGGTCCTACTGGAACCGTAGAGTTGGCCTTTGTTAAGGAGTATAATAAATTCGTGGATCTCGAATATCGTTATTCAGATTCAGATATTCCACAAACAGTGCAAGCATAAGCACGAGCATTAGTCTCGTGCTTTTTTTGATAGAGTTTTTATCGTGGGGAATAGGGGGCATAGAACAGTGCGAGATAAATTCCCATATTCTATCAAAGTTCCATAAATGGGATTAGGATCATATGTCCGACCTACGACCTACACTGTTGAAAAACCTTTATAGCTACAGACATATTACCGAAAATACGTTAAAATAGAATAAAGTTCTACTTGAAAAGGATGTGCCAAAAAATGAACTATAAAATACTAGTTGTAGATGATGAACAACCTATTGCAGATATATTAAAATTCAACTTAGAAAAAGAAGGTTACCAAGTTGTAGTAGCAAATGATGGGGATGAGGCAATTAATTTGGCTGAACAGGAAGATCCCGATCTAATTCTATTAGATATTATGTTGCCGAATAAAGACGGTAATGAAGTGCTCCGGGAAATCAGAAAAACGAAGAATATGCCAATTATTATGCTTACCGCAAAGGATTCAGAAATAGATAAAGTGCTTGGTCTGGAACTTGGTGCGGATGACTATGTAACGAAACCATTCAGTAATCGTGAGCTGATTGCCCGCGTGAAAGCGAATCTTAGAAGACAACAAGTTCCTGAAGAAACGGAAAAGCCGACGAAAAATATCGTTATCGGCAATCTTACTGTCTTTCCAGATGCGTATGTCGTCTCTCGTGACGGTGAACAAATTGAACTAACTCATCGGGAATTTGAGCTGTTGCATTATCTGGCCCGTCATATTGGACAGGTCATGACCCGTGAACATTTATTAGAAACCGTATGGGGTTATGATTACTTTGGAGATGTGAGAACCGTTGACGTTACCGTAAGAAGATTACGGGAAAAAATAGAGGAGAACCCAAGTAATCCAACATGGATTGTTACACGCCGTGGAGTTGGTTATTATTTACGTAATCCTGAGCAGGAGTAGTTGTGATGCATAAAATCGGATTTTTTCGTTCGATTCAACTAAAGTTCATAATTATATATATTCTGTTGTTGCTTCTGGCCGTTCAATTGATTGGAACATTTTTTACAGGACAGCTGGAAAAGAATCTAAAGGAAAACTTTGACGATACGATCTCCAGTCGAATGGAGCTGCTGACCTACAATATTGAGCTTGTATACAACAATGATCGCAGTGAAGGTGATGAAGGACAGACTCGCGAATCTGAAGTCGCTGAAATTGTAACTGATCTCAGTACGGATGATCTTACTAATGTCATAGTTGTAAACAGTCAAAGTAGGATTATTGGAACCAACAGCAACGCGGTGCAGATTGGCCAGCGGATGGCAAGAGATATTGTACAGCAGGTACTATCGTTTGGGATGTCAAAGGATGGTAAGTTTGTGAATCAAGATACGGACGAGCATGTCTATGTCCGTGTCGATCCTGTTATTAATAACAGTGGAGTGATAGTTGGTGCCATCTATTTAGAATCATCCCTAGAGAGTCTGTATGATCAACTGGATGAGATCAATAAGATCTTTTTACAAGGTGCACTTCTTGCCATCACCATATCGGCTATTATTGGTGTACTTGTTGCCCGAACAATAACCAAGCCAATCCAGGAAATGACGAAGCAGGCACAAGTGATGGCGAAAGGTGACTTTACACAAAAAGTTAACGTATATGGAAAAGACGAAATCGGTCAACTCTCGGAAGCTTTCAACGACTTGAATAGTCGTCTGAAACATTCCTATGCAACGATTGAGGAAGAACGTTTTAAGCTGAGTTCCGTACTTTCCAATATGTCCGATGGCGTTATCGCAACCGACCAAGAAGGTTCAGTTACGCTGATGAATGAGGCGGCAGGAATTCTGCTCGGAGAAAATCCTGATGATATGATTGGCGATGATTTGATAGATGTCCTTCAGCTTGAGGAAAAACTGACCGATATATCTGAGCTTAGGGAAAACAGCTCGATGATTATCGATTTCAGTGATGATAATCAGCCATTCCTTATCCGGGCAACATTTTCCACTGTAAAAGATGATGAAGATGTCATTACTGGTTTTATTACTGTTTTGAATGACGTTACAGAAGATGAAAAGGTCGAACAAGAACGCAGGGATTTTGTATCCAATGTTTCTCATGAACTTCGGACGCCGTTAACAACGATGAAGAGCTATCTGGAAGCATTGGCAGAGGGTGCCTGGGAAGATAAAGAAATCGCACCACGTTTCCTTGAAGTGACACAAAATGAAACAGAGCGGATGATACGCATGGTAAACGACTTGCTGCAACTTTCGAAAATGGATTCGGATGAATATCCAATTCATAAAGAGGAAGTTGAATTCGTTGACTATTTCCATCATGTGATCGAACGTTTTGAAATGCATCTCCCAGAAACGACCACGATTAAACGGGAGTTGCCTAATAAGAAATATATGGTCTGGATTGATAAAGATAAGATGACTCAAGTACTTGATAATATCATCTCGAATGCAATCAAATATTCTCCAGAGGGTGGAAGAATCATCACCAGGGTAGAAAACAAACGCCATTATCTTCTCATTACCGTTCAAGATGAAGGTATGGGAATTGCCTATGATAAACTGGAAAAGATATTTGAACGTTTTTACCGTGCTGACCGGGCGAGAACGAGAAAGCTTGGTGGTACAGGTCTAGGGCTTGCTATTACAAAAGAATTGGTCGAAGCTCACCATGGTCGAATTTGGGCAAAAAGTAGAGAAGGCCATGGGACGTCCATTTACTTTACACTCCCGCTTATTAAAAGGAAGCGGAGGGATACGAAATGAAATTAGAGACCGTGAAATCGTTTATCCTCATTGTTTTGATCGGTATCAGTATTATCCTCTCCTACACGTTATGGAGCTATCAGCCGAACTCCAATCAGACGATCGGTGGAGAGATCGCCGACAATGAAATGAATGCTGGAGGCCGTGATGATCTAAAGAAGCGGGAACTCATTAAACCTAGCGATATCATTTTCCATATGGAACAGGACCATTATGGTTTTAGCGATGCAAGAGATCGAGATAGCTTGTTTGCAGAGATGCAGAACTGGATCATATCTGATTTTGAAATGTACAGCGATGTATCAGTATCAATCGAGCGCTCTCCGCAGGCGATTGAATTAATCTTTCCAGAGGAAATTCCACTGGAAGTATTGGATAGTATATTTACATTTAGTCTCAATGACGATGATATGGAGCCAAGTGGCTCCATGGAGCGGGTGATGATTAGTTTCATTGCTGACAGTAAATCATTACAGTTGGAATTTATCTCGCCTGAAATGGATCAGTTAGCGGTAGCTTTAGTTAATGATGCAAAAACTTATGAATATATGGTGGAGAAAATCGCTGATTTACAAAAGAGCGAATTAACGGAGTACCTCGTGATTAACGAGGATATAAATCCGGTATATTTTCCAGCAGGTAAGATGGATTTGCAAAAATACTCGATAACACCAACTGAAATTAATCCTTCATTATTTGTCAATATCTTGTTTACCAATCCGTCTGTTGTAAGAGAAACAAGATCGCAGACAATTGGGCAAACATATTTCACGGATAACCGGCAGATGAATGTCTATCAAGACGGAATGCGAATGGAGTATATAAGCCATGTTACGCCAACAACTGACGGATTTAACCGGATATCAGAAGAAGGATTGCTGGATCAAAGCATTGCAAATATTAATAGTCATAGTGGTTGGACACAGGCAGAACGATTGAATCAGGAATACCGTCTGGAAGAGATTGACTCGGATTCAAACAAGGTTTCCTTCCAAATGTACTATCATGGTTATCCGGTCTTTAATAATCTTGGCTTGGATACGATTGAACAGGTTTGGGGAGTAAATCAAAATAATTTACAGCTGATAGAATACAACCGTCCGCTCTTCAAATTCGATAATCAATTCTTTCCTAGGACAGTGGATGACTTTCAGTCTGGAGAATTCATCCTATCCTACCTGGAGTCAAACGAGGATATTTCCATGGAAGACATTCAAGATGTTACAATTGGGTATGAGTTGAAATATCAGCGAGATGATGAAGCGAGTGAATACATTGAGATGGTTCCAGCTTGGTATAAAAAAGAAAATAATATATGGCAAAAGTTGTATATCACGGATGAAAAAATTCCAAGAGGAGGGAACTAAGGATGCAATGGGGACATATTAAAACGTTATTTATCCTTAGCTTCCTGATCTTAAATATATACTTAATCTCTGCTTTTATTGATCGCCAGCAAGATGTAGGTTACCTTGATAACCAAGAATTGCCGATCGAGGACCAGCTTGCTTCTGAAAATATAACCTATGAAAACATCGATGAAAATGTGAGTCAACTACCATATATCTCGGTCATTCAACATGAATTGTCTGAAGATGAATTGGAAGAACTCGAAAATGTTGAGGGTCAGACAACGGAAGTTTTTAATAATAATCTGGTCGTATCTGAACTTGAAACAGCAGTTCAAATATCACCGGATATGACTCCGGAAGCACTTGAAGCTGCAGTTCAACCTCTCGTCCTTTACGGTGAAGATTATTCTTTTTGGGAATGGAATGAAGAATTGAATGTATTGGTCTTCTTCCAAGAAAAAGAAGGCCGTACGATTTACTATAATGAAAATGGATTATTGCTCGTATTCTTAAATAAAGATAATGAGATGACGCATTATGCCCAAACCATTTTAGGTGAGTCGGAGGTACAAGGTGATCTCGTCCAACTCAATCAACCTCCTCAAGTTATCGGCCAACTTTTTAATGCCAACTACTTCAATCGTGGTGATGAAGTGACCGATGCTAAGGTCGGCTATTACTCCCGCATAGCAGCGGATGGTGTTCAAGTGTTTGCCCCGACATGGAAAATAGAGGTTAATGAAGAGCGAAATCATTTTGTCAATGCGATTGAAGGAATCATTTACGACAATGATCCAGAAGAGATGTTGTTGAATTTTATTAGTGAGCACTTGTTGTTGCGGATAAACGCATTAGAGGAAGATAACGGGCTTAGAGAAACATTGTTGCCAATTTTGGAGAGAAGACTAGAGTTAGAAAATCGGAGTGAAACGGAATGAGTTTACGTTTTAGTGTACTCGCATCAGGGAGTACAGGAAATGCTTTTTATATAGAGTCGAATAAAGAAAAAATATTGGTGGATGCAGGGCTCAGTGGAAAGCAGATTGATCTTCTATTTGAAAAGGCCAATCTGGACCCACGACAGCTTTCTCGTATTTTAGTGACCCATGAGCATAGTGATCATATTAAAGGATTGGGTATCATTGCGAGAAAGTATAATTTGCCTATTTACGCGAACGAAAAGACATGGAAAGCGATGGAGAAATCATTAGGTAAACTTACCACGGACCAGAAATTTATTTTCAACTTGGAAGAAGTGAAAACGTTTGGCGATATGGATGTACAGTCTTTTGGAGTCTCCCATGATGCAGCTGAGCCCCAGTTTTACACTTTTTACAGCGGTGGAAAAAAAGTTGCCCTCGTCACGGATTTAGGTTATGTGTCCGAGCGGATTAAGAAAACTGTCGAAGATGCGGATGCGTATATTTTTGAGGCTAATCATGATGTTAATATGCTACGGATGGGAAGGTATCCGTGGAGCGTGAAACAGCGGATATTAGGTGATTCCGGCCACGTGTCCAATGAAGATTCTGGCCTTGCCCTTGCTGATGTCATCAACAATAATACGAAGCGTGTCTATCTCGCGCACTTGAGTCTTGATAATAATATGAAAGATCTCGCCCGTATGTCGGTTTCTCGTATCCTGGAAGAACGCGGAATCAACTTGGAAATTTGTGACACCGATCCGAAAGAACCTACACCGCTTTATGAAGTCGTATAGAAAAGAGTAGTATATTTTTTTCAAATTACAGGGTGGACGACGGAGTGTCCAAGCTCCGTCTCTAACCTGGAAATAACCCATCCCCCTCATTTAACACCTCACATAGAATTGCTATCGAGTTCACCTCTGTTCTGCTTTTCCATTTTTAGTTTATGTTGCTTTTATTTTTGGTAATACTATTTAATAAGAGCAGAAATCTAGGAGGCAATGTCATGGGCTATTACAGACGAAGAACACACAGAAGGTTTTATTGGCTTACCCCCCTGCTTTTAGGTGTGATTATTGGTATTTTAATTGTCTCCCTTGTCATCCCTGAACTGATGAAGGCAGGACTTATCCCTCAGGCGACTAGTGAAACCCCAAGGCAACAGCAAGCTACGAGCCAACTTCAAGACAGAAATATAACGAATACTTCTGTCAGTGTAGATGTTTCCACACAAGTTACCGAGGTGGTAGAGACAGTTACCCCGACCGTTGTTGGAGTAACAAATATTCAACGGCAAAACGACTATTGGCGTGAGCAGGGTTCTATTGAAGCTGGAACTGGTTCAGGAGTGATCTATAAAATTACAGATGGAACGGCCTATATCGTTACAAACCACCATGTTATTGAAGGCGCTGATCAAGTGGAAGTCGTTCTTTACGATGATACCCATGTCGAAGCAGAAGTAATCGGCAGTGATTTATTTTCCGATTTAGCTGTACTTCGTATGTCTGATGATTCCGTTGATCAGGCAATAGAGATTGGAATATCTCAAAATGTAAAAGTAGGTGAGCCGGCAATAGCTATCGGAAATCCTCTTGGTCTTATGTTTTCCAGTTCAGTTACACAAGGTGTCATCAGTGGTACAGAACGGACCATTCCCCAGGATTTTGATATGGATGGCAGACCTGACTGGCAAGCAGAAGTCATTCAGACCGATGCTGCCATAAATCCCGGAAATAGTGGCGGAGCACTTATCAACATTTATGGTCAACTGATAGGCATCAATTCCATGAAGATTAATGAAGCTGCAGTAGAAGGTCTTGGTTTTGCGATTCCAATCGATTATGCGATTCCGATCATGGAGGAGCTAGAAACAAAAGGAAATGTAGAGCGACCATTCCTAGGAGTGGAAGTATATTCTCTGGATGAAATTCCACATAGGGAATGGGAAAAAACATTATCTTTACCGAATGACGTAACAGGTGGTGTTTACATTTGGAGTGTGCAGCCAATGTCCCCTGCAGATCAAAGTGGATTACAGCGCTTGGATGTCATCATTGAATTGGATGGCGAACCGATTGGCAATATTATAGACTTAAGAAAAGTTCTATTTCATGAAAAGGAAATTGGCGATCAGCTAGAGATAACGTACTATCGTAATGGTGAAATCCAACAAACGGAAGTAACCCTTACCGCTCAAGAATAGGGTATAACATGCCATCTCCCGCTTTACTGGAAGATGGCATATTACATTATCCACAAAAAATTAAAGTTATTCACATTCCGTGGATAAATAATTTATTAAAATCAATATATAGTATTGTGAATTAGTTGGAGCACAAAATAAATACGAACATTTGTGCATATGTGGATAACTTTGGGGATAATCACAGAGTTTCCACTATATTTTTCCGCTTATCCACGATTTATCCACTATAATCTCCTTTAAATCGTGAATAACTTCTAATTTATCCTCTACATTCTATAACAAGTCGTTGAAGCGACTTTCACTTATACACAGTTCGGAATTTATATCTTGAAACTCCCATCAACTAAGCCTATACTTTTTACGGAGACAAAAAAATAGGAAAAGGAAGTGCATTACGTTGATTCGTCGCTTTTTTTCATATTATAAGCCACATAAACGGCTATTTATTGTGGACTTTACTGCCGCAATCATTGTGGCTATTTTAGAACTTGCTTTTCCATTGGCCGTACAATGGTTTATTGATGATTTACTTATGGGGGATGACTGGGGAATTATTCTTACAGTAGGTATCCTGCTTTTAACGGTGTATATTATCAGCACCCTCCTTCAGTATGTAGTTACTTATTTCGGCCATAAGCTTGGTGTAAATATAGAGACAGACATGCGTAATGAATTGTTCCACCACGTACAGAAGCAGTCTTTCCGCTTTTTCGATAATACGAAAACAGGACATATGATGAGCAGAATCACTACAGATTTATTTGACCTTGGTGAACTCGCCCACCATGGTCCAGAGGATTTCTTCATTGCAATCATGACTTTCTTTGGTGCCTTCTTCATTATGTTCATGATCAATCCACTGTTGGCATTGGTAGTATTAATCGCAATTCCTGTACTCATTTTCCTGATTTCTTACGGAAATATGCGTATGAATCGTTCGTGGAAGAGAATGTACGAAGATATTGCAGACGTGAATGCGAGGGTGGAGGATGCCGTATCGGGAGTACGTGTTGTCCAAGCTTTTACGAATGAGAAGTTTGAAATGGAGCGTTTCATTGAGAATAATAAAAAGTTCCGCCTGGCGAAATTGGGTGCATACAAAGTAATGGCTACGGTACATTCCAATATTTATTTACTCATGCGCTTAATGACTTTATTCGTACTCGTGTTCGGTGCTTGGCTTACCTTCCATAATCGTTTGTCATATGGTGAACTAGTGAGTTTTATCCTCTTAATGAACGTGCTCACAAGTCCAATCAATAAGATTACTGCCCTGCTTGAAATGTATCCAAAAGGAATGGCCGGATTCAAACGATTTACGGAGATGCTGGATGTCGATCCGGATGTGAAGGATAGGCCAGATGCGATACATGTGAACACCCTCGAAGGGAATATTGAATTTAAAAATGTCACCTTTGGTTATGAAGAAAATAAAGCTCCAGTTTTAAATAATATTAGTTTTAACATTCACTCTGGAGAAACGGTGGCCTTTGTTGGACCTTCTGGTGCTGGGAAGACAACGATTTCTTCATTGATTCCAAGATTTTATGATGTGAATGACGGTAGTATCTTTATTGACGGGCTTGATATCCGTGATATGACGAAAGAATCGTTAAGAAAAAATATCGGTGTCGTCCAGCAAGACGTCTTCCTTTTCACTGGAACGTTAAAAGAAAATATTGCTTATGGAAAATTGGATGCAACAGATGAGGAGATATATGAAGCTGCTCGACGTGCTCATATGGAAGAGTTCATCAACGAACTCCCAGATGGATATGAGACACAAATCGGAGAACGAGGATTGAAGCTGTCTGGTGGACAGAAACAGCGGATTGCAATTGCCCGGATGTTCTTAAAGAATCCTCCTATTCTCATTCTGGACGAGGCTACATCAGCGCTTGATACGGAAACAGAGCGGATTATACAAGAATCCCTTGACGAGTTGGCGAAGAACCGTACGACTCTTGTGATTGCCCATCGCCTTGCAACTATAAAAAATGCAGATCGTATTATGGTTGTGACAAAGAAAGGTATCGAGGAGCAAGGTACCCATCAAGAATTAATTGCCCAAAATGGGATTTTCGCAAGGCTTCATAATATCCAAATGAGTTAATAAAAAGGATATCCATCTTCATTGAAGTTGGATATCCTTTTATTATTCTATAAGCATAAATATTCCTGTGGAACACAACCTATAAAAAAGGAGTTGATTGCCATGTGGAAGTTTATTCTCATTGCTTCTCTAAGTCTTTTTCCAATCCTATCTTATATTACGCCGCAAATAAGTACTGAAATCTTTCAAGATAATGTACCACCCTACGCAAAGTGGGGCCAAGTAGCTATGCAAGTGACAAAGGAAAAATACCCTGATGCCGAGATCATCGATTACTTGCATATAGGAGCAGTTGATAATAACGGTACCACAACAGAAAGGTTCAAGCTTTGGTTACGTGGCGATACTCGAGAATTCGGTGTTTTTATAGATATTCATTTTAAGACAGAGACTGAGGAAGTCATCGAAATCAATTTTCAGGAAACAGATCGATAGTTGTTGGTTATTACCTGTTCCCAATGGCCTGAGATCCTTAAGTATCAGCATTTTTGGTGGTGGAAAGAATGTTTTTTATCTCCACTCGGATCGTAATAACCCATATACGGCATGGTCGACAAAATGGTCATATAACCACTCGGCTTGACGAACAACCCCCTCATGTTTAAAATTCAAGCGCTCAGGGATTGCACGGCTTTTGGAATTTTCGACCGCTGCCCTAATTTCAATCCGATTCAATTCCAACTCGTAAAACGCGTATTCAATAAGGCCACTAACAGATCTCGTCATAATGCCACGACCGACAAAATCCGTTGCCAGCCAGTAACCAACTTGTGCATTCAAGTTTTGCCAATCTATGCTATTAAAACCTGCCATGCCACAAAGCTTTCCCCTGTAGAAAATCCCGCAATTCAATGCTTTTTTAGCTTCATATGAATTTAATGTCAATCGAATAAACGTCAATGAATCCCGTTTCGATTTTGTTCCATCTACCCAAGGTAACCATTCCCTCAATTCCTTCCTCGATTTATCTGTAAGCCGGAACAGTTCCTCGGCATGGGATTCCTGTATTTGAATCAATGTAATTTCTTCATCAATATCCAATCTGAACAACTCTCATCCCCCCCTACTTTATTTATATATTCTTCATCATACAAAGTTACAGCTTAAAAAGATAGCCCAAATTGCGGGTAGTCAGGATAAAAAAACACATTTTATTTTATTTTCATGCAATGCTAGTTTATTATGGAAGTAATAAGCATTTTTAGCTAAAGGAAGGAATCTGAAATCGTGGACAATGATAATATTACGCGGTTGGAAATAAATGGAAAAGAAATCATCCTGATTGGAACGGCACACGTTTCGAAGCAAAGTGCCGAACAGGTAAAGGAAGTCATAGAACAAGAAAGACCTGACTCGGTGTGTATTGAACTGGATGAACAGCGTTATCAGTCAATCACGGACGGAAATAAGTGGCAAGAAATGGACATTTTTAAAGTTATCAAGCAAAAGAAGGCCTCTTTGTTACTGATGAATCTTGCCATATCTTCTTTCCAAAAACGAATGGCGAAACAATTTGGCATCAATGCTGGCCAAGAGATGATTCAAGGGATTGAGTCTGCAAAAGATGTAGGAGCGGAATTGGTTCTTGCTGACCGGAATATCCAGATAACGTTTGCAAGAATCTGGGGAAATATCGGTCTAAAGGGGAAAGCGATGCTCCTTACTCAAGTTGTTTATGGCATATTCAGTAAGGAAACGATCACAGAGGAAGAATTAGAGAAGATGAAGCAAAAAGATATGATTAATGCGATGCTTCAAGAAATAACAGAGAGCTTCCCAAGATTGAAAAAGCCACTCATTGATGAACGAGATCAATATTTGGCACAAAAAATCAAAGATGCACCAGGAGAAAAAATAGTTGCCATACTAGGAGCGGCTCATGTACCTGGAATCACGAGAGAAATACATAAAGAACAGAATTTAGAAGCACTGACGAAAAGACCACCGAAGTCAAAAGCACCGAAGGTCATCGGCTGGGCTATTCCAATTGTAATCATCGCCCTCATTGCCATGACATTTTTTCAAAATCCAGACGCGGGTGTTCAGCAAATTTGGAGCTGGCTATTATGGAATGGCTCGCTTGCTGGAATCGGGACAATTATAGCTCTCGGACATCCACTCGCCGTACTCACTGCAGTTGTCGCAGCACCGTTTACATCATTGAATCCATTTCTTGCAGCAGGCTGGTTTGCTGGGTTCGTACAAGCTTATATGAAAAAGCCAGTAGTACGGGATTTTGAAAACCTTGCTGATGATGTCACTAGTGTAAAAGGTTTTTGGGATAATAAAGTGACCCGAGTGCTGCTCGTTATGGTTCTTGCCAATCTCGGCAGTTCTCTTGGTACGTTTATAGCCGGTGCTGATGTCGTTCGACTATTTATTCAAAACTTGTTCTAAAACTCAAAGAAAGCACCTTCCCTGAGGGAACCGTGTTTTCTTTTCTTTACCTACTGAAACCATGTATTCCATGAAGGAGGAACCGTTTGTGATCATTGCGATCATTGTAATCCTATTCTGTCTATCCATCTTTTTCTCCGCAAGTGAGACTGCGCTTACATCCCTGAATCAAGTGAAGCTGCAAACACAAGCAAAATCTGATGATAAACAAGCAAAGAAACTTCTCAAATTAACTGAGAATCCGAGTGAACTATATACAGTTGCCGTAATCGGCAATAATATCGTTGACCTGAGCCTTGTTGCTCTTATTGTTTATTATACTTTGGATACCAGTTTTGACACGATCTTTGCAGTAGCATTGACAATTACTGCCATCATCATTTTTGCAGAAATCATACCTAAGGCGGTTGCCCGGTCAATGCCGATGGAGATTGCCTCTATTGTGTCACCTCTTATTCAAGGGATGATTAAAATTTTAAAACCAATCATTTGGTTACTAAATAAGCTCGTCACCTTTATAACGAGTATATTCAATAAAGATGGAGAAGAGGAGCTGTCTGTGTCAAAGGATGAGCTACGTACCCTCGTTGAGCTTGCTGGAATTGAGGGGACGTTTCAGGCAGATGAATCACATCGAATTAAAGGTGTGCTTGATTTTTATAATTTAAATGTCCGTGATGTTATGAAAACGCCACGTGTGGATATCGTTGCTTTACCAATTGATTCCACTTATGAAGAGGTTAGAGATTTTGCGATTGATAACCGATTTACCCGTTATCCGATTTATGATGAGGATATTGATCATATCGTTGGGATCATGCATACAAAATATCTCCTCTCCTGGTCGGTAAATCCGGAGAAAAAGTTAGAAGAATTCATGGATGACGATCCACTCGTCGTTTATGAATTCCAGCCAATTGAAGAAATATTCCACAAAATGACGAAGGAACGAAGGCACTTGGCTATCGTTCTTGATGAATATGGTGGTACAGAGGGGATCATCAGTCATGAGGATATTATTGAAGGTATGATTGGTCTGGAGATCCACGATGAAATGGACGAGGAAACGGAAGTCCTCATCGAAAAATTGACCCCGACTCAAGTGATTTGTGACGGAAAGGTCACCCTCCATCGTTTAAACACGATTTTTCAAACGGAAATACCCGAAGATGAAGATGTGTTGGCTGCTTATCTATTGAGTGAGTTTAAAGACTTTCCAAAAGCCGGTGACGTGTTAGAGAGGGATAATTTAACATTTAAAATTTTATCTGTGGAAGATCGATATATTCGGAGAGTACAGATAGTAAAATAAGAAACTGATGAATTTAAAACCCGAACAAGCTAAATGGCCTGTTCGGGTCTTTTATTTTATTCACGATTGATGGAGAACGAAATGGTATGGAGCCACTTAACTTTAATAATGTTTATTCTGGGTGACTGTAGCTAGTTGATTAAGCAGCTTATCGAGCTCTTGGGAGATTTGTATTAATTCATCATTATCTACTTTATTTTCATATGCTTGATACATCATCGCTCGCATCTTTTCAATTTCGCCCCTCAACCCTTCTTTACAGGTCTTAATACAATCACCACTCCTTCACAATGATACATTTATATATTATCCTAATTTTCTTCATTTTAAACTAAAATGACAATTTTTAGGTGCAATATACACCTTAATATTATCCTTTTTTCCTTAAAAGCTAGTTAATAGTAAAAGTTTCTATTTATTTATTTGCCGGAATGTTTTATAATGACCATATCAATGTTCGTGATTTTGTTGTTTTTAAGTATAAATAATAGTTATAAGTTGTATTTTATAACTGATTTACGAACATAATTATTGTGTTAAGGAAAAACATACGTAATTATACGAGTCGCAAGTCTATTAGAAACTTGGAGGGTGTAAAATGAATAATAAGTGGATTCGTGCGGTACTTCAGCATTGCTCATTCATTGCAGTATTGGTACAGTTTATTGTTGGTCATTATTTAAAGCGGATATTGCCAATTATATTGGGAGTTCTCTTGGTGAAGTGGAATGGGCGTTCAGCTTGGCTATATTTGTTCTAGGAATGTCTGCAGCGTTTGGTGGAAGACTGGTAGAAAAAGATATCCATAAGTCCTCTTTACTTGCTATGATTTTTTTTGTCGTTGGTATGGCAGGGACAGGATTTTTCATTTATCAGAAGTCATTGCTCGGTATTTATGTTTCCTACGGGATCGTAATGGGGATTGGCTTAGGGATCGGCTATTTGACACCGGTGAAAACATTAATGTTATGGTTTAAAGAACAAAAAGGACTAGCGACTGGCCTGGCGGTTGCAGGCTTTGGTTTAGCAAAAGTAATTGCAAGTCCCTTGATGGAAAGTCTGATGGGTGCAAGGGATAATACTGGTATGTTGGTTGACCCGACCAGTATATATACGATGTTTTATATTTTAGCAGCTATCTATTTTGTCATGATGTTTATTGGACATCTAACATTGAAGAAACCGTTCGGATCAGAAGAAGAAAATATGGAAGGCCAACATTTCAGTTATATAAAAGTGTTGAAAAACAAAACTTTCATCGGTATCTGGCTCATGTTTTATATTAATATCACATGTGGCCTTGCCTTAATTTCACAAGAAAAGGGCATGCTCGCATTTATCGGTTTTAGAGCAATTGGTTTGGTCAGCTCTTTGACTGCCATATTCAATGCAGGTGGAAGAGTAGCATTCTCTTCATTAGGAGATCGATTAAGCGATCGAAATTCAATATATAAAATCATCTTCTTTTCATCCATCGCTGCAATCTTGGCGACAATCGTGTTCGATGGCATGAATAATGCATACGCAATTTTAATCATTGCACTGCTCTGTATTGTTAATGCAGGATATGGTGGAGGATTTTCATCACTGCCCCCTCTCTTATCCGATCGTTTTGGATTAGACAGTATTTCCACCGTTCATGGATTGACACTTTCTGCATGGGCGTTTGCAGGGTTATCTGGCAACCAGCTGAGTACATTCATTCTCGAGCAGACCGGGTCTTATGACATTATGCTGTATGTCATTCTTGCTATGTTTGCTGTTGCTGCTTTAATTAGTATATTTGTTGTTAAGCCTGGCATCGTTAATTTAGAGAATGAGGTAAGTAATGGAAAAAAAGAAGTAATAGCAAGCTGACTCAAAGAAGGATGTCTCATAGAGACATCCTTTTCTATTATAGTCGTGATTTATTTATCTTATCAGATTATTTTACCAATATATTCTACTTTTAAATCTAGATAATTCGACCGATAAATATATAGACTAGTTCTTTAGTTGAGTATATGAATTGGCTATATTTCTGAAGGAATATGAAAAGTGCGATAGATAGAGTGGGAAAACTGAGTTAGGGGGACCATCTTGATTTTCTATAAAGAAGGATGTGATTAGATTCACGATGTTCGGTTGATATATAAAGCACCTTTCATCAAAATAGCAACGATGATACACCTTAAGGCTAGTAAATTAGTAATTTATCTTATCGGTTAAAGGAGAAAAGAGTGAAAATGAGTTTTTTGAACTTCAAAAGCATTAAGCATAAAATAATATTTGCATTTTCGATTGTGATTTTATTAGTATTGATCACTAATATTTATAATTACATTACAGTCAACCAAAACAATAATACAGTGGAGGAGATTGTGGAAGAGGATCTTCAACGGTTAATTGCCTATAAAGGGTTGGAAACAACGATGGCCAACCGGATTTCCACTGCACGTGGTTATGCCTTAAGTGGGGAAAGTGATTTTAAGGATCGTTTTGACGCATACACACAACAGGGAATAGAATTTGAAACTCTAGCTAGAAGTGTCGGAGTGAGCGAGGAATTTGAAGATGTGTTGAAACGGACCGTAGAATGGCGGACTGCTATTAGTGAGGATGTATTTGCTGTCTACGATCGTGGCGATGTCGACCGAGCGATGGATAATCTGAATGAATTAACTCCGGTTGTTCGAGAAATCATGGATGGTTATGAGGAATTAGCGCAGGGTGCTACAGATGAAATCAATCAAAGTGGTGAACAAATTGTTTCAGATGGAGCGCGTTCTCTATTAATCATTAGTATCGTATCAGTGGTCATCGTCGTATTGAGTATTGGGGCAGCACTCTTTACAGCACAAATTATTTCTAAGCCAATCAAAATGGTGATGGAACGAATGAAAAGTATCGCAAGTGGTGATTTAAGCCAAGAAGACCTGACAATCAATTCGAAAGATGAAGTTGGTCAGTTAGTTGGAGCGACCAACCAAATGACTGCTAAAATTCGTGAAATACTTTCGGATATTAATGTTGTTTCTGAAACAGTTACAAGTCATAGTGAAGAGTTGACTCAATCAGCTAATGAAGTAAAAGCTGGTTCTGAACAGATAGCAACGACTATGCAAGAATTGGCTTCAGGTTCAGAAACACAGGCAGAAAGTGCAGGAGATCTAGCTTCCATTATGGGTACATTTGCAGAAAATGTACAAGAAGTAAATGAAAACAGTGAACGTGTACAAGAGTATACAAAAGATGTAATTGGCTTGACTACTAAGGGTAGTGAGTTGATGACATCTTCAACAAAACAAATGGCGAAAATTGACCAAATCGTTCAAGAAGCGGTTACAAAGGTGGAAGGATTGGACCAACAAACACAACAAATCTCACAACTTGTCGCTGTTATTGAAGGGATTGCAGATCAAACGAATTTACTTGCATTAAATGCTGCAATTGAAGCGGCTCGAGCGGGTGAGCAAGGAAAAGGATTTGCAGTAGTAGCGGATGAAGTAAGGAAGCTTGCAGAGCAAGTGGCAGTTTCGGTTAAGGACATTACAGGAATCGTAGGAACGATCCAGAATGAATCTAGTGTTGTTGCTGAATCATTGAAGGATGGTTATAAAGAAGTAGAAGCAGGAACAAGCCAAATCATCACTACTGGAGAAACATTTGATGAAATTAGCCAATCGATATCAAATATGGTGCATACGATTGATCAAGTATCCGATCATATAGCTGATATCGCATCGAAAAGTCAGGAGATGAATGGCAACGTTGAAGAAATAGCTTCTATCTCCGAAGAGGCGGCAGCTGGAGTGGAAGAGACCTCTGCTGCTACAGAACAAACGAGCAGTTCCATGGAAGAAGTTGCAGCAAGCTCCGAGCAATTAGCAAGACTTGCTGAAGAACTAAACGGTTTAGTAAGACGATTTAAACTTTAAAATGAAAATAATAGAGAGCTGGTTAAGACATTTTAGATGTTTTCTTAATCAGCTTTTTTTGTTTGAAAGCAAAGACTACAGCTTTCTCTTCTTCAATCCGTAAATGAATTTAATACATGTTTTCTTTACAACTCAGTTGCCATGTGTTATATTGACAAATATTTTGATTGATTTAATGGAGGTGACAAAATGGAACATGGAACAGCTTCCATTGTCTCTTTAATGATTGTAACGGGTGTTGCTTTTTTCATTCCAATCATGCTTCAACGATTGAAATTAAAAGCAATACCGATTGTCGTAGCAGAAATAATAGCCGGGATTATTATTGGGAAAAGTGGATTGGACCTTGTAGACGTAGATAATGCATGGCTTACGCTATTATCCAGTTTAGGCTTGATTTACTTGATGTTTTTAAGTGGTTTAGAAATTGATTTCTCATCTTTTAAGTTGAAAAAAGAAAAGAAACCAGGGAAAACGAAACAAATCAATCCTTTTCTCATATCCATAGTTATTTTTCTGTTTATGCTCATTTTGGCTTACGGTTTTTCTATGATACTAGTATATTTCGGAATGATCGATGATCCATTTTTCATGACGATTATTCTTTCAACCATATCTTTAGGCGTTGTTGTACCGGTATTGAAGGAGAGAAAAGTGATTAATACCGAACTGGGACAAACGGTATTGCTTATCGCAGTTATTTCCGACTTTGTCACGATGATATTATTTGCTTATTATTTGGCATTGAAAAATGGCGATACGACGATTGTATGGTGGATAGTTCTACTTTTGGCACTAGTATTTTTACTGTATTATGTATTGAATTATTACAAGAAGAAAAGCGATATGCAATTATTGGAGACGTTGAAAAGAGGAACAGCACAGATTGGTACACGGGGAATTTTTGCACTCATTCTTCTCTTCGTAGCCTTATCGGAAACAATGGGAGTGGAAAATATCCTTGGTGCGTTTTTAGCAGGTGTGGTTGTTTCCTTACTTAGCCCAGGCAGAGACTTTGTCCATCAGCTGGACAGTTTTGGGTATGGATTTTTAATACCGATTTTCTTTGTAATGGTAGGAGTAGGTTTTGACTTTGCATCTTTATTTGAAAATCCTGGAATTCTTGCGCTGATACCGATTGTTTTAATCTTCCTCTTTTTAACAAGAAGTTTACCGACCGTGTTGATGAAACGGTGGTTCTCTTGGAATGAAGTAGTAGGTTCGGGGATGTTGCTTACATCGACCTTGAGTCTTGCGATTGTTGCTGCTACCGTGTCCTTGCAAATGGGGATAATTTCGGAGGGTATGAATAGCGCAATCGTACTTGTATCGATCTTGACGTGTTTCATTTCACCGATTTTATATGCTAGAATCTCCCCTAAAGTGGAAGAAAAGAAGCATAGTTTAGCTATTATTGGTGCCAACCGTGCAGCGCTTCGTGCGAGCATCAACTTTCAAAAGAGTAATTATCAAGTGACGATCTTTTCAGGGAAACAAGCAAAGATTGAATCTGAAAATGATAATGAATTCCCGATTGTTGAATTAGAGGAATTATCACTGGAGAGACTGATTGAAAGGCAAATTTTTGAAACCTTTGATCGAGTAATCGTTACAACTAGTGATGATAACTTCAACATCGAATTAGCTAATTATTCAAGGGAAATTGGATATGAAAATATGATTGTTCGTATTGAAGATCCTAAATTGAATAAAAAGTATAGCGACATGGGAATTACAGTATACTCTGATGTCTATGCTAGTGAAATGATTCTAAAAGCGATGGTCCACAGCCCAAGTCTTGTACGATTCTTAACAGATGAGGATGAGGCAATCAGGGAGTTTGTTCTAGAGGATGTCAGATATGATAACCTACCACTGCGCAAGCTGCCATTCTTAGGCGATACACTTATTTTATCAATTTATCGAGGCGACCGAGCCATTACGCCAAATGGTGATACGATTCTACAGACAGGGGACCGTTTGATTATAAGCGGTAGTGAAGAGTCAATGGCAAAGGTAGCGAATAATATTTGAAGGATCAAGGAGTGCCATAGGGGGGCTGAATTACAGCTATCCCTGTGGTGTTTTTTATTTAGTATGGAGAAACCTATAAAATGGTAGTTCCATGTGGTACACTGTCTAAAAATAGACTCTTAAAGGAAGATTCGATGAAGATCACGATTATATCTGTAGGTAAATTAAAAGAAAAATATCTCAAACAAGGAATCCAAGAATATTTAAAACGCCTTTCTAGTTATGCAAATGTCAATATTGTGGAAGTCGCAGATGAAAAGGCGCCAGAAACATTAAGTGATGCGGAAATGGAAACGGTGAAGCGAAAAGAAGGGGAACGGATCGTCAGTAACATTCAACCGGATACATTTGTATTTACGCTTGAAATTGAAGGAAAGATGCTTACCTCAGAGCAGTTTGCAGCGAAACTGGACGAACTTGCAACATATGGGAAAAGCAAAATTGCATTTGTTATTGGGGGCTCATTAGGAATTAGTGATGAAGTGAAGCAGTGCAGTGATTACGCATTATCGTTTTCCAAAATGACATTTCCTCATCAGGTGATGCGCTTGGTGTTGTTGGAGCAGGTGTATCGGGGGTTTAGGATTAATAGGAATGAACCGTATCATAAATAGGTAATGATTTGGTTTAAAATATAAACCCTTTAAGATTAAAGGGATAGTGTTGTTAGATTTTATAATAAAGTCTTTTATAGATGTTTTAATAAATGAAGGAATCGAATTACTCGATTCATCTTCAGGTAAATGTGCAATAAAGGAAAAATGAATATGTTTTAAATTCTTCTTCTTAGCCTCTATTTTTTCAATAGATGCTACAATTAATTCTCTGAATTCTAAGGGCTTTAAATAGTTTTTTAAATCAAGAAACTCTTGAAGCTGTTGTCGGATGAAATCTTGGCTAACTGGTTTTAAAGAGGATTCCTTTTTGGAATGCTGTTCTTTTAAAGAAAAGATTTTGCGTTTGTTTTCACTTATTTCCATTCTGATTTCTTTCATTCGTTCAACAGCTTCCTCTTCGGTATATATTCCTGAACCGGTAGCCACAGAGTCTTGAATTCTTCTCTTTTGTTGTTCGAGTTTTGCTTGTTGGGCTTCCAGTATTTTAATTTCCTTCGTCTGTTCTGTGTATTTGGGATGCTGTTCAATCAAAGCATTAATTCGGTATGTGATACTTTCGATAATTGAATCAGACTGTAGGGCTTGAGTGAGTTTGTCAAATACTGTGTTTTCTAACCAATCTGCATTGATAAGGTTTGGATTACAAACGGATCTACCCTTGTTATGATACTGCCCACAAGCATAGTATCTCAATTTGGTTCCATCTTTTCTTTTTGCCCCGTATAGACTTGTCATGTAGGAGCCACACTCTGGACACTTAGCAATGCTTGTTAATGGAAATGTACCTGAATATTGACGAGGGGTACCTGTTCTTCGCTTTTTTCTTAGTTGAGCAGCCTTATTCCACGTTTCCTCATCAATGATGGGTTCATGAACCCCTTTTGATAAGATATAATCGGGGTTTTTTCCTTTTCTTCGGTCCCTTTCCCAATTTAACACTTGATTGAATCGAATGTATCCCTTATATGCGGGATTATCAAGAATAGTTGATACAGATACAATGGAGAAAGTTTTTCCCTTTTTTGTTCGTTTTCCAATTTCATTAAGGTAATTGGAAATTTTCTTTGTACCCCATCCGTCATTAACATACTTATCAAAGATTAGCTTCACTGTTTCAGCTTCTTCTTTATTAATGACCAATTCTTTGTTGATTGTATCGTAACCAAGCAATTGACCACCGTTCCATTTACCCTCTCTTGCACGTTGGGACATTCCGAATTGGACATTCTCAGCAATCTCTTCTCTTTGATACTGTGCCACCGAAGCTAAAATGTTAAACTGCAGGTTCCCGTGTGGTGTACCGTATTCGCCTTCCTTGATGCTTATAAATCTAACCTTCTCTCTATGGATCTCTTCAACAATCTTTAATGAATCAGATAGTGAACGGCTTAATCTACTAACTTTATAAGTGATAATTGCATCTATATTCCCATCAGCTACATCCTTCATCATCCGATTTAATGCTGGTCGGTCCTTTGTGTTTTTACCACTAATACCACCGTCAACATAACTTTCAATTAAGATATCTTGTCCAAACTGGCGATGTGCTTCTTTAGTGCCTTCTTCTAGTTGTGCATCTAATGAAAATCCATGCTCTAATTGTCTATTGGTTGAAACTCTGATATACAATCCTACTATTTTTTTAGTTTTAATATTCATTTTTTACACCTTCCTTTTGTTTTTTTAACGCAACACCTTTCCTAGTTCCTTTAGCATGATCCACATGTTCGAATTGGGCAAGCAATTCCAATATCTCGAATTCCCGGCTTAATTGAAGAGGATTGTATTCTCCTTCAATTATACTGATAAGTCGGACTTTTGAGCAGTGAATTTCATTTATGATTTTTAATGCGTGTGAATATTTATTGCTAATTCTACTAACACAATAGGTGATAACGGCATCTAGCTTACCTTGTTTTACATCCTTCAACATTTGGTTTCTTTCAGTATTACAATTCGGTCCCATTCCTTGGTCTACATAGAATTTTATGTCGATGAAATCTCCAAATAATTCTTTTGCGATTTGTATGGCTTTCTTTTGATGTATTCCCAATCCTAATTGTACTTTTTGTTCAATTGAAACACGATTATATAATCCAATCACTTTTCTGTTATTTTTCATAATTATGCTCCTTTTTTCTCTGGTTTATCTTCCATTTTACGTTCGATTGCTTCTAATAAATAAAAAGCAATGGTATCAAGATTATCGGAAATCTTATCGTTTGTAATTTGGGTTTCTTCATAGTGAAGGGAATTAGTTTTTGTGGAATTTTCCATAGGGGTGTTACCTCCATTTTGTTGTATTTTCTTTGATGGTGGATTTTGAAGTTTATATAGAGGGGATTGAAGACAATGGTTGAATTGTAAGGATAGAGTTAAAAAGGTGAATGACTGATCATAGATTTTTCTGAAAGAGTGGTTGTTAGAAGGTGAATATAAAGTAGAGGTTTGGATAATGTAGCAGTTTTACTTTCGACTGCATAACTAGAATATCATGAAAAATGCCCCGTGTGGTTGACGATTTGTCACCACTTTTTCAATTAGGAATTTATATAGCTTACTTAAAATAGCTAGAACAGGCTAAGACATTGAAAAGTTTTAGAAAGGTCTTGGTAGAGATATGATACGTGTATGAATAAGGCGATTATAGTTCATTATGCGAATCCCAATTTAGATTTTCCACTTTATATAGGAAGGTCGATGAGGAGAAATAAATATAGTCGGATTGGGAACAAAACTAGGTGTTAAATTCCTTGATACATAAGGTTTCATGACTTCCCAAGTCAACTAAAAGGAGGAACTTAAAAATGATTCACACATTTAAACTTATGTTTGAACTTCACTACCAGGAAGTACAAGATTTGCAAAGAAGACATAATATCAAGTACACACAGCTAAACAAATACTTTGAAGGAGTATTTCCAGGAGTAACAATGACAATATCACACTCTGGATATGGGAAGTGGATGTTATACATGGTTGTAGATGCAATAGAGCTATTAGGAAAGCCCGATATTACTGAAGACGATTATATAAATATTAAAAAAGAAATAAAATATATGCTTTGGCATGTTGTAAGACATTCTAGTCATTACCGGAACCATACTTTACTTCGAATCGACTATAGATATGATGTTTTAATGAAAGATAAAAATAATCGTATGTTGTTGATGGATCTGTATAAAAAACTAACAAGCTCTTATAGGTTTCAAAAGAAGTACCTAGGAAAGTTAGAACATGGCGTATTCCAACCATATAAAACTACAGTGTACCATTCATCAAACTCAGTCGAGAGTATGGTCTATTTAAAGGAAGAAGAGAGAATTGATAAAGGTGAAAAGGTAGCAAGTTATGAAAAAGATATTGTTCGATATGAAGTACACGTAATGCGGGACCATCTCTACTATATGGAGAAAAAAAGTACAAATGCTAGACGACCAAGAAAACTTAGAGAATATATGAAGGAAGAAGTTTATAAAGAATATTTCCAAAAGTATATGTCTCATATTTACCATTCAGGTGACTTCTACAAAATTGACGAAGCGAGAAAAAAGCTAACTAAGTCCTCTTTATCTACTCAAAACAAAATAAAGCTAATTGATTTTCTCAAACAAATTAGCAGCCACAGCGTTGATACCCCCCTTAAAAATAAAAAGATGTCAAAAGGTACTTATAATAGTCGTTTGGCATTACTTCGAAAAGAAGGCATTCATCCCGTTTTAATCCCAAAAAATTATCAACCAAAGGCCCCCTCAATTCTAAAAAATCCTTTAAACAGATTTCCACGGTAAGTAATATTTCTCACAACTTATAATTTAATACCTATCTCAAATTGAAGTTTCAAGTAGAGATAGGTATGGAAATAATAGATTGAGTATACTGAATATTAATGTGTGAATTTACCTCTTTTGACTATAAGAAATGGTATAAAAGTAATTAAGTTAGCACAAAATAATAAGTTGAAATATATGAATAGGATTTTTCTTCGGGGATACACTAATCTTGAAATTACTTAAATGATCAAGGGAGGATATAATTTATGTTGACTTCTGAGGATATCAACAAGGAGTTTGCAAAATTAGTAAATCATTATCGTGAAAAGAAAGGTATTTCCCAAAACCAATTAGCTACTGAAGCGGGGATTTCGGCATCCCTTTTGTCACGTATTAATAAAGGAACTCGTAAAGCACCAACTTTAGATAAGGTCTATAACATTGTTAAAGTTTTAGATATTCCATTAGACCACTTGTTTAATGGGTGGGATCATGATTGAGTAAGCTAGGTAGCAAAAAGGAATTTATCTTTACTCTTTATCTTAAAAAGTTTCCGCAAACCATTGAGAATTTAATAGGTGTTTCTATTGAAGGGGTTAGGACAGAAGTAAATTATGGTTCTAAATATGTAGACCTTTATGCAGTAAATCGTGATAGGAAGATAGAAGTCTTTGTTGAGAATCAAATCACACCCTCAGATAAAAGTGATCATCTGGTAGAAAAAATAACCCCGTTGATTAATAATGTTTCGGAAGGTTACTTAATCTGGATTGCTTCTAGGTTCAAACAAAATCATATTGATGAAGTTAAAAGAATACTTCGTGAAAATCCCCAGAAGTATATTAATTTCTATGCTGTGGAAATTCAAGATGAGGTGTTACACCGTATTGAATATTTGAATAATCTCTATGAATTGGTTGTTTGGGATAGTCTGGATTCCATTAATGAGATAGACAGGATATTGAAATTAGTTGATTGTCATTTACAGATGCCAATAACACATATTGGGAAGGCTCATATTGGAGAACGATGGTATGACTTCGACAGAGATGATGATATTAAGGAGTATGTTTCTGTACAGTTGTGTGAAAAGATACCATATTATTTAAACCTTCATACCCAAAAGAAGCATTTAATGAATGATAGAACTTTAACAATAGGAGCGGGATTAGGAGAGATAACTTATTTTTGCTCTGCATTAGATAGAAGCAAACGTGCAGTTGTAGGGATTCGTTTTGAATATAGTAAGCAGGATTGGTACCATTATTTTAAGCAAAATATGAAACTTTTACAGAATAATATTTCCCAGAACTTGTGTTTTAATGATAAATATAGAACCATCAGTTATTATATAGAGTCAGATAGAGAAAACATCCCTGAAGTTGCAGTTCAGATTATTGAGGTATTTGAAAGGTTTGTTTTGTTTTTTTCACCATATACTTATGGGAAAAAGGCAAAGATTTAATTAAATTCAAAGGTATCCTAAATATTGGGAAGGGAAACTAGAGGTGAAAAACGATAGAATTCCTCAAGTTGTTAAAGGTAAATGATTTAATTGGTTTGGAACAATATTTAAAAATACACGACGCTAATAAAGAAATTCATGGACAAAGTTTACTATACTAGGCTGTTTTTAATAAAAATCTGGAATTCAGCAAAATAATTATAGAGATGGGTGCTGATGTTAATCAAAAGGATCATCTTAGGAGGTCGCCTCTTTCTATTTCCTGTTTCCTTGGTTTTACTAAACTTACCAATTTATTGTTAGAAAATGGAGCAAAAATAGATGGTACATGTATGGAACGTGCGTATTATGGATGGAATGGTAATATCCAGATTGAAACTTTGGATATATTACAGGAGAAGGGGTGGATAAATCTTTATCTTGACGATCTTCGGAAAGCTCCAAAGGGTTTTACCGTAGCAAGAAATGTAGAAGAAGCACTCTCAATAATGAAACATAATAAGATTCATATTTTGTCACTAGATCATGATTTAGGGATGGATGAAAAAGGGAACCTCTTACAAACTGGCTATGACTTGGTCAAAATTATGTGCCAAAGAGGTCTAAGAGCAAATAAAATATATTTACATACCAGTAATGTAGTTGGTCGGGAAGCTATGTATGAGACACTCAGGGCTTCACAAAGAAGGGGCTTTATTGATGATGATATTAAGATCTATTTTACAGAGAATAGCTTTACTGACTGTTAGAAGGTTAACCTACAGATATAGTAAAAACTCCATCAATATCACGATGGAGTTTTCTTATGCTGCTTTACAAAATCATAAAGACAATTCGAGACAATGTCTTTTAAACGAAGATGAGAAAATCGTCTTGTACATAGCTCACTAAATTCTTCATAGATATCTTTATTTACCACTAATGACTTAGTTACACTGTAAACCCGTAATCAAACAACGCATACAAAAATGAAGCACCTCTTGCTAAGATAGAAATATCAATTGAAGGAGGTGCTTTTCTATGCCACATGAAGAACTAATC
>NZ_JBHUDE010000008.1:0-34492 GCF_042678205.1 Oceanobacillus luteolus | reverse complement strand
TGGGTTATCTAAAAGGAAAAAGTAGTTTAATGATTTTTGATCGTCACGCGAATTTAAAGTATAGATATGGTAACCGCAAATTCTGGTGTCGAGGTTACTTTGTAGCTACAGTGGGCCGAAATAAAAATCAAATTCAAGAGTATATAAGAAATCAGCTTAAAGATGACTATATGAGCGATCAATTAACGTTATTTGAGGAATTTGATCCATTTACAGGAGAGAAAAATCAAAAAAGATAAGAGATTCTTTTAGAATCAGTGAGTAAGTGTGGTGCAGAAGGGAAACCCATTCAGTGGGCCTTTTAGGCCGAGGCCGGTAATAGAGGCTTTCAGCCGCAGAGCAAACCACCAGTTCACACTGGTGGTTTTGATTTCTTTTGGTTCAATCTAAATTGGTGAGGGGAGCAGCCGCAACTTTTCTTAAAGTGTTTGTAGAAGCTGGAGAGATTCTTGTACCCGATTTGAAAGCATATTTCCGTTACGTTATGATCTGTATTCATCAACAAGTTCTTGGCTTTTTGAATTCTAAGCTGTTCCAAGTATTCGTGTGGTGACGTGCCGGTATGTTCTTTGAAGGTCCGACTTAAATGATAGGGACTTACGCCAATGATGACGGCAATGGTGTCTAAGGTGATTTTTTCTTCATAGTTCTTTTCTAAAAATAATTTTGTTTTCTCCACTATTTCTTGTTGAGGGTCATAGCTGTCGATTAAAAGCTCCGGGCGACATCTTTTACATGGTCGAAAACCTTGTTGTACCGCTTCTCTTGCGTGATTAAAAAAACAAATATTTTTATAATGTGGAGTTTTGGATTTACATGATGGACGACAAAAGATACCGGTCGTCTTTACAGCGTAAAAAAACTTGCCATCAAAGCTGTGGTCACATGTAACGATTGCTTCCCATTTTTCCTCAAGTGAAAATAGATTATTAGATTCCATAGATGAAACCCTCTCATTTCTTCGACTAGCTTGCTTTTTTCCAAGATAAAACTCTTTTTTGAAATGTCATATAGCTTCCATATAAAATGATCACGATAATAGGTACGAAAATATATAATTGAAAAAATGGTAATACAAGAATACAGAAGACTAGAGATATGACAGCGGAATACCACGGTAATGTTTTACTTGTAAAAAGCTTCACACCAGCAGCCATTGAAAAAAGGTATACGAATACGCCTAACGAGGTCGGGATAAATAATATATCTTGGAATGTCATGGTAAAATATTCCGTGATGATCACCCCAATACATGCGAATGCAATTACAAACACTACCATCCGTCTTGGAATTTGCTTCGTCGGATGCATCGTTGATAATTTTTTTGGGAATGCGCCGTCTCTACCCAATGCGTACCCGAGCTGTGTCAGGCTTGCTACAAATGCATTTGAAGTTCCGATACAGATAAAAAATGCCATTACGGCGGTAACCATTTGAGCTCCTATCCCTAGTGTTTCTCCCATTATAGCACCAATCGGTGAAGAATCGCTTTCGATGTTTCCGTAAGTACCGGTTCCAATCGTGATAAAACTCAGAGATAAAAATAAGATACCTATAATGATGACGCTGATGATGGTACTGTGAACGATGTTTTTTTCGGGACGCTTAAAGTGATTGGCAAGATTACAAATCGCTTCCCATCCAAAAAAGGCCCAAAAGATAGCCGTTATCGCTGTTCCGATAGAGTACCAACCGTTCGGAGCAAGAGGTGTAAATCTTTCCAAAGTGATGTTCGGTATGGAAATGATGATGCTGACTGTGAGCATGAGTAATAAACATCCACTTAGGAGTAAGGCAACTTTTCCACTGACCTTCACGCCGTTATAATTGGTAATTCCTGCCGTAATTAAAATGAAGAATGCCAATAAGATTCTTCCCCAGTCAGAAAAGCCAAAAGCTTGACTCATATAATAAGCCCCTGTCAAAGCTACAATGGTTTGTCCAACTGCAGCTGTAACGAAGTAAAACCAACCGACAATATTACCAAAGTGGAATCCAAACGATTTCCGCACAAAAGTTGCAGCACCGCCAGCATCTGGGTATTCACGTGCCAAACAAGCAAAGGTGTAGGCAAGTGGAAGGTTGGCAAGAATTACGATGATCCAAGACAAGATCGAAGCAGGTCCTGCGATAGAAGCTGTTACCGAAGAAATAAACAGAACACCCGAACCGAGAATGGCAGCAATATACAAGGCAATCCCTTCATATAAACCAATAGAACGATTCTCCATAACATCCCCTCTTTCTCTCATTACATTAACACTTCAAAAGGGGAGATTTCTTCTCTTTTCTTGCGTTCTAATTTTTAAAAACCATTTCTAATGGAGGAGAAATATCTTCTTTTGTTGAATTATACAAGGAGCATTCCTGTAGAAACCACATAGATTCAGTCTCATTGAATGATTGCAAACGGGAGGTAAATGAGATTTTTCAAAGAACATAAATGGATGGATAAAGATCAGATAATTGATCATAAGGAAAGGTGGAAACTGTATGAAGTATTCAACAGCAAATTGGTTTGCCTTCATATTTTTTGTTATTGGTGCTGTTCCAGTTGCAACTTATTTTTATTTAGATGCGAAAGATGCGATAATCTCCTTTTTGCCTGTCATTGTTAAACCGGTTGGGGTGACAATGTTTTTTGCAGCATGTTTTCTCTTATTAGCCAGTATGATGGCTTCGAGAACACAGGAAAAGCAAATTAAAAAAGCTCACTTTCAAAAAGCATCTGTAATACTTATTTTACTAGTTTCAATGAGAGTAATCGCCCATTTCCTGTGAAAAGGGAACCGATGTTTGGAATCAACGGACAGGAAGAAGCACGTAGGTTTCATGACGGGAGAATCCTATGTAAAAAGGCTGACCACTATGATAGTCAGCCTCTTCAATTAGGAAATCCTAATTTAAATTAGTATCCATAATTACCGAAGGATGCCCCAACAATAATCAATAGGATGAATAACACAACGATCAAGGCGAAACTCTTACCATGACCGTATCCACCATATCCACCTCCACTCATAGCAGCACCTCCTTTTACCTGAGTTAATAAAGTATATGACAGTGGATTGAACACGCTTGGACTACTGACATTATTACGAACAAAAGGACACTCAAAAAATGAGTGCCCTTTAGGAGGTCCAAGACTATGCTGCAAACGGAGGTAATTTAGTTTATGCGTAAAATACCAATATGAAATGGACAAGAGTGGATTTGATAATCTGTCATTCGATACAGTTTGGAAAAAGTTAAAACAAGGCGATCGAAAGGTTATCTTATTCTATATTTATTTGGAGCAAACTCAGTTAAAAAATAAAAACTGATTACATATATAAATTGGCAAGCATAATCCCCAACGTTTCCTCGTAAATCTCATTAAATTGTGAGATGGGGAGCGGGTTAATTCCAGTGCCGAGTTCTATCGTAAAGCCGGGTCTTCGGTAAACGAGGATAAACCAATCTTTAAAGCCTGCATGGCTATCAACAAAACGAACGGGTTCGTATCCACTCACCCGGGCATATTCATTGGCTATTATTTCAGATTCTGGAGGTTCTAATCCTTGATAACCCCAAAAGATAACTTCGCCTTGAGTGTGGAGTGCATTCGCTCGCTGGAAGTTTCGATTGCCTGTGAGTTCAGCTATGGCAATGGATTCGGGTTCAGTGAGGGGAGCATACCCAGGAAAATCCCTGGGTGCTGGGGATGTAGGTTTTCTTTCCGCTTCAATTTCCCAGTTTGCAGGGTATTGGTTATTTAAATCCACACCACGGATATTCGCCTTCCAATCGGAAAAGTCAGGATCATTATTATTAATCATTAGTACGTCATTTTGAAAATCACCAGCAGCAGTTGCTCCTTCAATCACGAGGTCCACTCCATCCGGATTAACCATAGGAACAGCAGAGAGGAATGTCTGCATAAAATACGGCATCATATTCAGTCCTCTAATCGGCTGATTATTTGTAAGGGACAAGGCATATTGATTAAGGAAGCGCATAATTACAGGTGTAGTAATCCATTCATTCGCATGAAAGGAGCCATTTACATGAACTTGTTTATTACCGATGCCGATTTGTAATTCCACCAAGTCTTTTCCAAGAACCGAGTTTCCAATTATATTTCTTCTTATAAAAGGATAAATGGTAAGCAGAAGATTGATATCCTCAATCATTTTTTCATAAGTATAATCGGCAGGATCACTGAGGACTAAATCGGTGATACGAACTGGAACCACGATGGTTTGCCCCACTTGCAAGTTTGCTGACTGGATTCCAGGATTGACTCTGAGGATGGCATCCACAGTTGTTTGATGACTGACAGCGATTTTCCAAAGTGAATCAGCAGGTCTTATCTGATAACTTTGTGTAACATAGCCTGGAATTTGAACACTCTGTCCAATTTGTAGCTGCGAGCTGGAGAGAGTAGGGTTTGACTGGATGATCAACTCAAGTGGTATATTGAATAACCGACTATAAAACCAAAATGAATCCCCACTACGTACATAAATTTCCATCTAATCGCTCCTTTTATCGACTATTAAATCTTATGATTCTAATGGTAAAATGTGCTCTTGTAGGGGATTCATCATTTGCTTCTTAAGGAGGAGAAACATAAATCCTTGTTGAATTTATTATAAGATACAGATTAATGCTCTAGGCATGGAAAGTTGGTGAAAAATGATCCCATTAGTATATGACCAAATCAATCGTTGGGCGAAAGACGATGAGTTCTTTTTAGCATTACTAAAAAAGTTGAAGGTAAATAAAATCGCTGATTTAGGCTGTGGCACAGGAAGGTTGACTGCACATTTTGCTAAAGAGGGCTATCATATTACAGCTGTCGATCCAAATGAGGAGGCGATTGAATATGCGAGAAATAAACAATATCCAGGTGAGCTGGATTGGATAGTTGGGGACAGTTCCCATTTACGAAAACATACGTTTGACGCTGTGATCATGACCGCAAATGTAGCACAAGTCTTTCTGACGGATGAAAGCTGGCAACAGAACTTATCAGACGTATATCGTGCATTAAAGCCAGGTGGACATTTTATATTTGATACTCGTAATCCAATTGCTAGAGTGTGGGAAGAGTGGGAAAAAGATATGACACCTGATGTTGCGGTACATGAAGAGACTGGTGATACGCTTGAGATATGGACGGAATATGAGGGGTTCGCGGAGGATGTTTTTACTTTTTACGAAACGGTAAAAAATGTACGTACGGATGAAGTACTCATTCGTGAAAAAATGCAATTAAAATTCCGCACGAAAGAAGCAATCGATGAATCGCTTTTGCAAGCAGGATTTTCACAAATTGAAGTATATGGTGATTGGGAATTTGAACAAGCAACAGCGGAATCTAAGTCGTTTATTTTTCACAGTAGAAAATAAATTGCACCGGATTATCGCTACTTGTCAGCCTGAGAATATTCCATCTTATCGGGTGATGGAGAAGATTGGTATGAGAAGAGAAGGTCTTTTTAAGAAGTGTATTCCTCAAGGAGAAGAGTGGTGGGATGAGTATTATTATGCGATTTTGGAGGAAGAGTGGCTATAATAACAGTCTTTTGCAATCTCGGATGGGGTTAGAATAATATTCCCTATTGTGGTGAAACTACCAAGGAATATAAATCAATAGGGAGGCAGTTTTTATGGCACGTATTGGAGTGGAACAGTCACTGACTCAAGTGAAGGAAGCATTAATGGAAATGGGACATGAAATCATTGATTTGCAGACCGAAGAAGATGCACGTCAGTGTGATTGCTGTGTGGTTTCGGGAATGGATAATAATGTGATGGGCATGCAGGATACTGTTTCAGAAGGACAAGTAATCAATGCACAAGGATACAGTGCAGAAGAAATAACCCAGATGGTGAACGAACGACTTAGCTAAGATGGATGCAGGCTTTCCCTACATGGGAGGCCTTTTCATTTAGAGTTACTCGTTTTTAATCAACGCTTCGGCCATATTACAACTAGAGGTGATCATAATGGGTAAAGAAAAGAGAAATGAAAAAGAAAAAATCAATGTAGAGTTAGGCGGAATGAGTCTTTATGGGACAACTTCCAATACTGAAGTCGGAGGGTATAAGGCTTCCGGAGATATTGAAAATGCGGGCAGACTGGATAAAGGTTTTCAAAAAGTTGAAGAAGATGATCTTAAAGCCAAAGCTTCCATCAAAGAGGGAGATCAAAAGGAGTATTAATCTCTATTTTTGTGAGAAGTTCTATATGAAAGTTAAAGCTCTCGGATGATATCCTGGGGCTTTTTTGTAGATCATTCGTTGAAGAAGCCCATTGATATGGAGTAAAAAAGACGATTACATATAACCGTCTTATCAGAAACTTTTTAGATTTGTCCTTATCGTCTTGGTGGAGGTGGGTTCAATTATTTGCTTCGTTGTATTTTTTAAATGCATTTGGTATATTTTGGATTTTTGTAACAGACCACTGTTTATTTGAGTGTGTACGTGAGTTCAGTTTTTGGGCAAACGTTTTTGCAGTATCATAGTCATGGAAGACCTTATTAGATGTACTATTCGAGTCTTTAAGTATTTCAGTTTGTCCATTTACTTTCCTATTGATCATATACATAATGGTTCTCCCTCCAATTGAACCAAAATTCCTATTTTGTCTAATTCTACCTGATTTTGTCAGCGAATACTATTACAGATAGGTTAAAAATCTTTATTGCTTGATGACTGATATAATATAATTGTAACAATGTTTGGAATGGCAAGTGAAGGGAATGGAGAATTAAGACAGATCATCTTCATTTCGGGCTTCAAAGAAATAAAGGGAGTGTTTTTCATGTCTATCACGATTACAGAGCGAGCATCAGAAGAACTGAATAAAAGAATCGGTGAACGGAACGGATACCTTAAGCTGCAAACCGAAACGAAAGGTCTTTCCTGTGATTCAGGAATACCTACGTTGTATTTTGTCCCGTCGATACAAGAAAAGGAAGACATTCTGGTAGAGACGAACGATCGTCCGGTGTTATTGGAGAAAACGGAGCACTTTTTCAGTGACGACTTGAAGATTGATTACTCGGATACCGTGAACAGCTTTCAGTTAAAGAGTCCTGCACAAATTATAAATGGGAGAATGACATTTATTATAAAAGAAGGTTAAGAAAATGAAAGGCCCAGTTCATTTTGGAACTGGGCTTTCTTACGTATTTAACTAACAATCTTATAATATTCCCTTGCCGTCACCAGATAAACAATTGCATAAAAGACAGCAAATACGAGTACGGTAATCACCGTCCAGAGTACAAATAGGCTGACATTGGTCATATTGAGTAGAGCTAGAAGTTTGGTGATCACTTTAAAGGCAAAGGCTATGTGGATGACAGCTCCGACTAGCGGCATGAAAAATACAATCAGCACTTGGCCATGAATCGATTTTTTAATTTCCTCTTTACTTAAGCCGACATTCTGCATAATTTCAAATCGTTTCTTGTCATCATATCCTTCTGAAATCTGCTTGTAGTACATAATGAGTACGGTCGCCATGATGAATAAAGCACCGAGAAAGATTCCGAGGAAAAAGAGCCCGCCATATAAGGAATAAAAGGATTCCCTCGCTTCTTCTTTCCCTTCTGCATATCCTTCGATAGATTGTTCTTTTAATAGTTGGGATAAAGATAGGGTCAGAGCAATTTCCGTTTCACTATCCGCTTCGGTATCGAAACCGTAATAATAGGACAAGTCTTCCTTTGGTGAAATCTCGTTTATAATGTTTTCATCCTTCATGATGACAAAATAACGATTCGTCAGCATGGCAACCGCCATCCCATCAAAAGTTAAATCATCAAGCTGATCCTTAATTTTAAATTCTTGATCAGCAATGGTAATCGTATCTTCAATAGGATCTCCCCGAAACGTGTATAAGAGAACTTCATCATCATCCAATGTGGCGGATTGCTTTTCCAACTGATTGTATTCGTCCAGTGGCATTGCCTCGATGATAGAAATATCAGTGAAAGATTGTGACTCCGGATCATGTGCAGAAAATGAATTTCCTTGCTGGGTCATTGGAAATTCGACCGAACGATAATGAATCGGGTTGATCATTTCTACATTATGTTCGTCAGCTTCATCAACTATATTTTTTTCAATTGATTCAGCCTCTTCTAGAGACACATCAAATGCAGAAACACTGATTTCTTTCGGATACCGATGTTCCAATGAATCTTCCATCCCGATATAGAGGGAAACGGTTGTAGAGAGCATGATTAATACCATCGTTGATAAAATACATATGCTTGCAAGGCCTGCCGCGTTTTGCTTCATTCGATAAATCATGCCAGATACACTGATGAAATGTTTCGTTTGATAATAAAACTTTTTGTTTTTCCGTAATAATTTCAATAAAGCGATGGTTCCCGCTGTGAATAAGGCGTAGGTTCCAATGATGACGAGCACGACGGCTAAGAAAAATTTAACCATTGCCGTCAGCGGCGACTCCGTGACAAGGGCGATATAATAACCGTAACCAAGCGTGATGAGACCTATGACGACAAGCAGCCATTTTGTTTTGGGCTCCTTTTCGCCGACTTGTCCGCCACGTAACAATTCAATCGGTTTTGCCAGATGGATATGCCTTAGATTGTTCAATAGGATAAGAATAAATATTCCTGAAAACAAGAGGACGCTATAGACGATTGAAAGTACTGATATAAAATATGTGAACTGAATATTGAATTGTAAAATGTTACTCAACAGCAAAAACATCAGCTTGCTTAAAACGATTCCACTTGTTAACCCAAGGAGCAGGCTGAGGGCTGAAGCAAAGAAAGTCTCGATAGAAATAACTTTCGCAACATGTTTCTTCTCCATGCCAAGCACGTTGAATAATCCAAATTCCTTCTTCCGTCGCTTGATTAAAAAACTGTTTGTATAAAATAAGAAGATGACGGAAAAAATCCCGATGACGTAGTTTCCTAGTGTCAGCATGGTGATCAAGGCTTCGCCACCAGACATTTCCTTCAATCCTGGGTTGCTGGATATGAAATGCATCATATAAAACATCGCGATGATAAAGATGTTGGAAAGAATGTAAGGAATATACGTTTTTCGATGTTTGTTCATGTTGCTGAGTGCCAGTTTGGAATAGAAGAATCTACGCATTTCTCCCACCGCCCGTGGCAATGATGTTTAATGTTTCTGAGATTTTTTGATACATTGCCTCATTGGATAAGGATCCTTTATAAAGCTGGTGGAAAATCGTTCCGTCTTTGATAAAGAGCACCCTTCCAGCATGGCTGGCGGCTTTCGTACTATGAGTAACCATCAAGATGGTTTGACCTTCTTGATTGATTTGTGAAAAGATCCGCAGTAAATCATCGGAGGCGCGTGAATCCAACGCTCCAGTTGGTTCATCAGCAAGAATGAGCTTTGGATTTGTGATCAGGGCTCGTGCTACAGCTGTTCTTTGTTTTTGGCCTCCTGAAACTTCATAAGGGAACTTAGTTAAAATCTCACTAATCCGTAGTTTTTCAGCTAATGGAACTAACCGGGCATTCATTTCGTTATACGATTTACCCGATAAGACGAGTGGTAAGAAGATATTATCTTGGATGGAAAATGTATCGAGTAAATTGAAATCTTGGAAAACAAAGCCGAGGTTCTGCCGGCGGAAGGCTGCGAGTTCTTTTTCCTTAATCGTTACGATGTTTTTATTTTGCAGCATCACTTGTCCGCTCGTTGGTTGATCGAGTGCGGCTAAGATGTTTAATAGCGTTGTCTTTCCTGAGCCGGACTCTCCCATAATCGCCACATATTCTCCCTCGTCCACGGAAAAGTTTACATCCGTAAGAGCGTGGACCTGGTTTCCTCCGAACCGTGTCGTATATATTTTTTTAAGATTTTTAACTTCTAATAATGTCATCGTCATGCCTCCATTTATCGTTTCTATGTTTAGTATAGCAAGGCTCTAAGGGCTGGAGACATCGCCTTTGCTTACAGATAAGCTCTCAATCTTACATTTTCGTAAGATAGGGTGATAGGTTGTCATTCTACTCCAATATTTTTTGTTTCCAAGTCCATGATAACTTTCGTGCCTCTTCCAACTTCGGATTGTATGAAGATGTCATGGGACAACTTATTTAAGATTTGTTTGCATAAATACAGCCCAATTCCCGTCGATTGTTTATAGGTCCGTCCATTATGACCGGTGAATCCTTTCTCAAATATCCGCGGTAGATCTTCGGCTGGTATTCCAATTCCGGTGTCTTCGATAATCAATCGTTTTCCATCCATATAAATGGAGATGGATCCTTCCTCTGTATACTTCAACGCGTTGGATAGGAGCTGGTCGATGACAAAGAGCAACCATTTTTCATCTGTTAACACTTTAGAATCCACTTCAGAATAATGCAGGGTGATTTTGTTTCGGATAAATATTTTTGCATGTTTCCGTACGGCTTGTTTGATGATGGAATCTAAGTCATATTGTTGAAACAAAAGGTCCGTCGATATATTTTCCAAACGTAAATACTGCAGGACAAACTCTACATATTGCTCGATTTTAAATAATTCCATCTCCAATTCCGCATTTTGTTCATGGTTTTCCGATTGAAGAAGAAGTCGCATCGCAGCGATAGGTGTTTTTATTTGATGGGTCCATTGTGTAAAGTAATTCACTAAATCTCTTTGTTTCTCCTCAGCTTGTACAATCAGCTCTTGCATAGTATTGTGTAGGATTTGCAACAGGAAGTGATATTGTTCTTCCGTTATATTTACGGGCGCTGGTAACTGGTCGAGCTGTACCGTAATTGTTTTTTCCATGTCTTTTAATACGTGGACCCTTTTCGTAAACTTATAAAAGTCCACAACAAAGAAAATCAACCCGATATACCCGCAGAGCAGGAAAGCATAGAGAATCGGGTCGAGTGGTACACGGCTGAGATAAAATACAATAGTGAAGCAAAGTAGAAAGGCGAAAAACAATAATAGCGTCTTCCACTTCATTTTTAAATAAGCTAGTAATAGATTTTCTCTGTCTTTCCTCATGTCAGTCCACCAAATAGCCGATTCCTTTCTTTGTGATGATAAACTCTTTTAATCCGATCGTTTCTAGCTTTTTGCGCAGCCGATTCACATTGACGGTCAATGTGTTATCGTCTACGAAACTATCTGTTTCCCAGAGCCGGGTCATCAATGTATCCCTGGAAACGACTTTGCCTTTATTCTCTAGTAAAATATGTAAGATTTTGTGTTCGTTTTTTGTGAGCTCCACTTTTTCGCCTTGATAGCTCAGCGTGGCATCACTGATATTTAAAATGGCTCCCCGATGCTCCAGCAAATTCGCTTGCCCGGTGAAATCATAGGTGCGTCGGAGCAGAGCCTGTACTTTTGTGGTCAAGATAGTAAGGTCAAATGGCTTGGCGATAAAATCATCTCCTCCCATATTAATGGCCATAACAATATTCATACTGTCCGATGCTGAAGAAATAAAAATGATTGGCACTTTAGACAGCTTTCGAATCTCACTGCACAAGGTATACCCATTGATATAAGGAAGAGAAATATCCAATAGCACCAATTGCGGATCAAAGGACACAAACGTAGACATGACTTCATTGAAATCGGTAATATACTCCACTTCATAATCCCAAGTTTCCAAATGACTTTTAATTGCTTTTGCAATGATCATATCATCTTCAACGATTAATATTTTGTACATGATAAAAACTCCATTCATCACTAAATTGATGCCTTTCTTTCATCTTACTAAATAGAACGAATATAATCACGAATAAATGACAGATTTTTCTAGAAGTAGCTCAGGTCTCTGCCAAAAAAGGATTATTCCCTCAACTTGTTGAATATATAGGTATAGTTGTTGAAAACGTAAAATGGGCTGGGGGATGACGATGAAAAATTTTTGGTTGGAAGATGAAGATCAGACATATGCATTAAAACCTGTGAAAAGAAAAGATATTATCGCAGCTGAGAAACAATTAGGGGTAGAGCTGCCGGCACTGTATAAGAAATTGGTTAAAAAGCAAAATGGCGGATACATCCAACGAACCCTTTTTCCTATTTCTTTTGTTACGGATCATGTGGAAGAATTTATTGAAGTCCGTAGTTTATATGGCATTGGGGAGGATGGAATTTTAGATACGGATTACCTCATCAAAGAGTGGGGGCTTCCGAGTGACATTGTCCTCCTTGATGGCGATGGCCATACTTGGGTTGCGCTGGATTACCGTGGTAAGAAGCGTAAACCGAGTGTTGTGTATTTGGAAGTGGAAGAGGGGAATGAATTCCAGCTTGCTGAAAGTTTCGATGAATTCATCGCAGCGCTAGAAGAGGAAGAGTACGATGTTGAGGAAGAGGATATGATTGACGATATGGATATTCCTGATTTGGATAATATATCGAAAAGAGAGGCGGAAGAAATTTTTAGAACTAGTGAGGATGAAATATTAATCAGAAGCGTCATCATAAATATCCCATTAGCTGCCGGGGATATGAATTGGATGCTCGATCAACTTATTTATCTTTTAAAGAAACGTAGCACAGAAGGAATTGCAGAAAGTGTCGCTGATTTTTTACTCATCTATTCTCGTTTCCGGAGCGAGATGGACGATAGTAAATATACCTCGTTGATGAAGAAGTTAAGATCTTTGCCTTATCCAGGAGTTAAGATGGACCTCGAGATGATAGATGAAAACAATTGAGTACACCAATTGACGCACGAGCTGAAGGAGGACTCTAGTGGAGTTTGTGAGGAAATATATCTATATTATATTTTTTATTGCATTGTGGCTGAACTTCGTTATTTGGGATTACGTGAGAGATGAGGAATTTAAATTTGTAGAAAATACATTTCAGGCGCTATTCTTTGTGTTATTTTATATTTTTGTGAGATGGCTCTTTGGCTGGGATAAACCTAAAAAAGATGAGGATATAGAATAATGGTTAAGAATGGAGGGGAGAGATGAAGGGTAATAAAACAATTTTCGTAGCTATCATCATCTTCTTATTCTTAGTTGCGGCGACTTATTTCACTGAGATTACTAAAAGCAAAGAAGTCATCTCTGAAAAAGAAAAGGAACTGATCCAATATCAAAAAATGTATAGTGAATTACATAATGATTATCTGGAGATGAATTCAGATTATGAAAGTCTGGCAAATGAGCTATTCAACATGGAAAAGAATGTCCTTGAATCAAATGTTGGGTCAAGTGATTCTCTTCCTCACCTAGGTCCAGCTACAGTGCATCATAAGCAAATGAAAGAGAACTTAATCTCTATCTTTTATGAAAATGCTTTGGGATACCAATTGAGAATATCGAAGCCGGATTTTTACGGTAATCTAACAATAGATATAGTGAATCCTGTTATGGGAATTAACTACGATTATGTTGATTATGCAACTAAACTAGTATTTGGTGGTGTAATTACAAATAAGCAAATTAAAAAGATTAAATTAACACAGGATGAAGTTTATCATGCTAGTATTTTAAAAGTTAATAGTGATTACTTTGTTTGGTATAGCCTCGTTGAAAATAAATCAACTCCTGAAGAACCGTTTGAGGTGAACATTAAAGCTCTCGATGATGAGGACAATGTTATATGGGAAAAGACGGTTGATGAAGCAATAAAATAAGGAGGCGCTGATCATGAATATTTCGATCATTAAACCAACCACGGAACATGCTAAAGAAATTAGTAGAATTTGTTCAGTGGGCTGGCGTCAAACTGTCGAAGGTTATTATAGTGAAGAATATCAAATTAAAAATATAGAATACTGGTATAACCACGAACGAGTAGTTGAGGATATCACCAAAGGTGCATATACACATGTTGCGATGGTAGATAAGAAAGTTGCAGGGACAATTGGAGGTGCCGTCACCGAACCTGGTGTCAGTGAGATTTTTGTTTTTTATGTGGATGATGTATACAGATATAAAGGGATAGGCACGAAACTATTAGATGCGTTTACCAAGGAACATATGAAGAAAGGTGCAACCGAACAATATGTATCTGTACAAGAAGGAAATGAACTTGGTATCCCATTCTATAAATCGCGTGGATTTCAACAAAGAAAGGAAGATAATAAACGCTTTTGGAGACGGATTCGAGACTAAATACATAGGTGAATTTCTCAATCTATATGTTGAAAATAGAGTGGTTGGGATACAGTTAAGCTGGAGGTGTTAATCTAAAATGATTAATCACCTTTTTTGTTTATATTTGGTAATGGGATTGGTTAGTGAAGTTGTTTTTAAATGCATTAAAGGAAAATTTATTGAATAAATAAGTTGATTTTTTTTAGAATTGATGTAAGATATAATTAACATATGCAATATATATGTGTCTTAAAGATAAAGGTGAATGTATGAAAAATAATGTGAAAATAACACGAATTAAGCAGTCGATAACCCAACAGCAATTAGCTAAGAGAGTTGGAGTTACTAGACAGACAATCGGACTAATTGAGAAAGGAGAATATAATCCTAGTCTGCAATTATGTATTGCAATAGCCAAGGAGCTTAATAAAACGTTAGATGATTTATTTTGGGAGGTGGAGTAATAATGAAATCTTGGGTATCATTTTTATTGCCGAAAGATGAATATAAGAAAACACGAATGTTATACTTTTTTACTGAAGGTTCAATAATTCTTTTACTTGCTCTTGTAGGTATAATTATCATCAACAATTATTTTAATATCAGTACAGAAATTCCTCTATTGTTTTCCATAGCTATATTCCTATTTTATGTATCGGCAAGATATATCCTGTCTGGTATTGAATATACGGATGTTGCAACAGAGGGAGCATATAGAATAGAATTAAAGCACATTTTTGCCAGAACAGGTAGTTTTACAGTTGTTTTTATTCTGTTATATTTAGTTGTCGCAGGTATTCCTAACAACCAAAACGAATGGATCGAATTAATGGCATTGGTACTAGGAGCTGGATTACTTTGGTTTATTACTAGTTACATTTCTTTAAAACGGTCTTATAAAAAGAATAAGGAATTGTTATAAACACAAATAAGTACTTGGTATAACTCTTTAAGAAGGTGATTCAAAAAGGTCACCTTCTTCTTATGGATCTTGAAAAAGAGAACGTACCCCATATATAATTGTTGTGCAAAGTTAAAGATAACACATAAGTAATGCAGTATTAATAAGTTGGAAAATATATGGCTTTACAACGAATTCAAATGGATTTGGGAGGATTATATATGTACGTAACGGTTTCAGACTTTATTAAAGAATGGAATAGGGAAGCTATGCTAACTCAAAACGTTTTAAATGGTCTGACAGATGAATCTTTAAAACAACAAGTTTATCCGGAAGGCCGTACTTTAGGAAGGATTGCGTGTCATTTAACAACAAACATTCCGGATTATTTATCCCATTTCGGGTTTAAGATAGATCGGGTAGACAATGCAGATAGCGTCCCAACCTCAGCAAAGGAAGTTGCTGAAACTTTTCAAGCGATAAGTACTTACGCAGCCCAAATCATTGAACAACAATGGACAGACGAGTCCCTAGAACAAGTACAAGAAGCTTTTGGAAGACAGGAATCTAATGCTCAAATCCTAATGGGACTAATCAAGCACATTATTCATCATCGTGGTCAAATCACCGTTCTGATGCGTCAAGCAGGATTAAAACCGTTTGGGGTTTATGGTCCACCAAAAGAAGATTGGATTCATTTCGGCGTGGAAAACCCACCAGAATAATATAAAAACAAACGCCTAGCCATGAATACATATAAAAATAACTCTTAGGATAGGCTCCATGGTGGAGGTTAAAAAAGACCTGCACATCTGAATTTAAGATGTACAGGTCTTTCCTTAAAGTTCTCTAATCACCGCTCTGACAGGACTTCCATCTCCTCCGTGAATGGATAATGGAAGAGCTATCAGTTCATATAGTCCGGGTTTTACATCTTTTAATACCAGGTTCTCCAGAATATATACCCCATTCTGATATAAAGCATGATGGGCTGGTAGGTGTTTACTATCCACTGGATCGACGGAAGGACATTCCGTACCAATCAGATGGATTCCTTTTTCTTTTAAAAATGGGCCAATATCTTCCTTTAGGATAGGATAACGCTCTGGAAAGCTGGAGTCTGCTCTGTCCAGAGAACGTAGTAATAGGCGACTCACCCCATCTAAGTTGAACGCTTCTAACTCTTTTCTCCCAATTACTTCATGGCCGCGCACGTCAACTACTTTGGCGGGACCGATAAATAATGAAACATCTAACTCATGTATCTTTTTCCCATCATTATCGTAGTGGAATGGAGCATCCATATGGGTGCCTGTATGAACACTAGTAGACATCTCTCCAATGTTGACCGACTTTGTTTGTTCTTTTGTATAGCTTAGACGAAAGTTAAAAGGCTTATCTCCGGGCCATACCCCCATATCATTCGTTAATGGGATGGAAACGTCAATCCACGGTTTTTCCTTCATGGTTTACCACCTGCTCTTTTATAAATTAAATAAATCCTAGTGTATTAAATAGTACAATAACAATCGTCGCTGGAGCAATCCACGTCATGATCTTTCTCCAAATCGTATAGATTCCGGGGTTTACACTGCTACTGAGCATAAATTCTTCTTGGACGAGTGCTTTATCCATTCGATGAATGATGAAAATCGCGATGAATAAATTCCCAACCGGCAGCATGATGTTACTGACGAGAAAATCGGTAGCATCGAATACAGTCTTATCAAAGAGGAGGATATGTTGTAAGATACTGGATGACAATGCAGCTGGGATTCCCGCGATAAATACAATGATTCCGCTTAGGCTAGCCACACTATTTCTTTTTCTCTTACCGTTTTCTGTGAATGCAGCTACAATAATTTCAAATAAACTAAAGGATGAAGTCAATGTTGCGAAAAGGAATAGTAATAGAAAAAGGCTTAAGAAAACTTCTCCAAGTGGCATTTGAGCAAATGCCTGCGGAAGCACCATGAACAATAGCCCTGGTCCTTCTGCTGGCTCAAATCCAAAGGTGAAAACAACCGGGAAAATCGCCACACCAGCCAAAAAGGAAACGACGAGATTCATGCCGACTACCCATCCGGCTGAGTAAGAAAGGCTTACATCCTTTTTCAAATACGAACTGTAGGTGATCATACAAGAGAGACCTACTGCCAAGGCAAAAAAGGATTGACCAAGGGCATACAGGATGGACTCCGATGTGATATTCGAAAAGTCAGGTGTTAAGAAAAACTGGAGACCTTCCAATGCGCCATCTAGAGTTAGTGCTCGAATAACTAAAATGATGAGGAAAACAAATAAGAGCGGCATCAAATATTTATTTGCTTTCTCAATTCCTTTTTGCACTCCTAATGCAATGACGATGACGTTCAGGATAATAAAGAGCGCGAAACCGAGAATCGTAATCCATGGTGTTCCGATGATGGTCCCGAATAATGCTCCGTAATCTTTCCCATCCCGAATCACTGCTCCAACGAGGGACAGCATGCTATAGATCAACACCCAGCCACCGACAACCGAATAAAATGACAGAAGTAAAAAACTGCCTAAAACACCAAATCTCCCAATCCACGCCCATAAGCTGTTTGGTGCTAGTTTTTTAAAAGCGCTAATAGCTTCTTTACCTGATCCGCGCCCGATAATATATTCAGAGATTAATAATGGAAAACCAATTAATAGAGTGAATACAACAAAAATCAAGAAAAAGGCTCCTCCGCCACTGGTGCCGGTGACGTACGGAAATTTCCACAACGCACCTAAACCAATTGCTGCACCTGCAGAAGCCATGATGAAACCAAACTTCGATGACCATTGATCATTGTTCATTGTTTTCCCCCTTTACATTAGGTGATGAGGATTTAGAGTTCTGTTCGAACATCCCATAATTCAGGAAAAAATCGGTGGTTGATGACATGCTTCAAATAAGTAACACCCGAAGATCCTCCTGTACCTACTTTGTGCCCAATAATTCTCTCTACGGTCTTCATATGACGAAAGCGCCACTGTGAAAACGCGTCCTCCACATCCACGAGTTTTTCTGCTAATTGATATAAATCCCAGTGGTCCGCAGCTTTTTTATACACTTGTTTCCATGCATTCTGGACACTGACATTTGCTTCGTAGGTTTTAGAAACGTCACGATGTAAGATCTCTTTAGGAATTGGGAAACCTGCTTTGGCTAAGCTTTGAATCGTGACATCATAGATACTAGGGCTTTGATAGGCTGCCTGTAATTCTTTGTATATTTCCGGCTTTTCTTTATAGATTTTTAGAATGGCTTCTTTCTTATACCCTAATGCAAATTCCATCAATCGATATTGATAAGATTGAAATCCAGAAGCATTTCCCAGCTTGTCACGGAACTCCAGATATTCGGCTGGAGTAAGGGTGGATAGTACTTCCCAAGACTGAATCAATTGGTGCTGGATACGTGTGACACGTGCAAGCATTTTGAATGCAGGCTGCATATCTCCGTCTAAAATGGCTTTTGTCGCAGCTTTTAGCTCATGTAATATCAGTTTAATCCATAGTTCCTGTACTTGATGAATGATGATAAACAACATTTCATCATGATGGCCAGAGATAGGATTCTGACTGGAAATGATACTGTCTAATTTTAAATAATCGGCATATGTCATGCGACTTCGGAAATCGGTATGAATTCCTTGCTCGTCGTGTGGGTGACTTGTCAATTCGATCCCTCCTTACTTATCTTAGTATTTAAGAGACAATCTCCCGGTCACTCTCAAATTGTTTGTAGCGCTCTTCTTCCATAATCCTTTGCAAGCAATCGACAACATTCCATACATCTTCAAAAGAGTTATAAAGTGCCACAGGGGCTAGTCGTATTCCTGAAGGTGGCCTAAAATCCGGGGTAACTTTTTCTTGTTTCAAAGCTTTGCAAATTCGTATGGCCTCCGGGTGTTCCAAATAGACATGTCCACCTCTGCGATTATCTTCTCTAGGATTTGCAATATTAAAACCATATGCACTTAGCTTGGCATCAATGAGAGCCATCATATATTCTGTTAGTTTAAGAGATTTCCTGCGTATCTTTTCGATACCGATATCCTGAAATAGTTTTAAAGAACCAATTAATGGTGCAGCGCTTAAGATATGTGGAGTTCCTATTTGCATGGCTCCTGCATCTGGGGCAGGACTCATCGTCAGCTCCATATCGAATTGTTTTGTTTTATCCGAACCAAACCAGCCACTAAGACCAGGGTTGATTGGCAGGTGATGTTCATTAATATAAATCCCAGCGGGAGAGCAAGGGCCACCATTTAGATATTTATACGTACACCAAAAAGCAAAATCAACTTTCCAATCATCTAAGGAATGGGGAAGTGCTCCAATTGAATGGCATAAATCAAAACCTATAACTATTCCATTCTCATGGGCTGCCTCGGTAATCCGCTTCATATCGAGAAGTTGCCCGCTTCGGTATAGTACGCTTGGAAAAACTGCTAAAGCGATATCATCGGTCATGGAATCGATGATATCTTCTTCTTTTAACGTATGTTGATCCTCTGAAGTTACGAGGACAAGATGTTCTTCTGGATTCATTCCCCGCAAGGCTAAATGACTTTTGATTGCGTAAATGTCAGAAGGGAAATTTAATTCATCTGCTAAGATTTTTGTTCGTTTTCCATTCGGTTTATAAAATGTTGCAAGGAGCTGGTGAAGATTGATGGTTGTGGAACCGCTTACAACCACTTCCTCCTTTTTGGCACCGAGATTTAGTGATACAAATCCATTGTTTGTCCATGAATATCATTCGATTGAGTGGGTTTTAAATAAAATGACAAAAGAAAAAAAACATATGGCCATTGTGTTAGAAGAGTACGGTGGAACAGAAGGAATGATAACGCATGAAGATGTCATCGAGACAATGCTTGGTTTTGAAATTGAGGATGAAACCGACTTGGAAGGTGACTCACTCGTCGAAAAATTAACTGAAACCGAAATTATTTGCAATGGAAAAATCCCCCTTCATCGTTTAAATACAATTTTTATACCGATATTCCAGAAGAAGAAGATGTTCTTGCGGGATATCTACTAAAGGAACTTATCGATTTCCCTGAAAAGGGGCAAGTAATCGAGTTAAATGATTTAACGTTTAAAATATTAGAAATTAAAGATAGATCGATTAGGAAGGTTAAGATAGTTAAATAGATGATTGGAATATTTTTTGTTTGTGAATAAATACACATTGGGTATAGGGTGCGTTAATTTAGAATGGGTTCAAGCAATTTATAGGGAAGCTATTTTAGGAATAAGGGAGAAGATGAATAAAGATGTTAACCTTTACGTTACGCTAGAGAGTAATATAGTTAAGTAAAATTAACTTATATGGAGGAATTATCTTCAATGGTTGACAATAACACAATAATGGATCTTGGTAAATGTATTGAATGTGGGGCCAAGGAAACAGATGGATTTTCCTGCTATGAGATGTTTCAATTTCCACTGATATGGGAGCATAACGACCCGGAATTATATGCTTTACATTTTTGGCTCGTTTCTTGCTATATGATTCAACATCCCTCTAACTATACTGAGGAAGGGTATAAGCTCATGGTGAGTTTATTCACTGAAGCGTATGATAATGAGTGGCCCGCGCAATATATTCTTAGAAAAAACCGAGATCTCAATACTAAGATAGATAAAATAACCAATCCACTGCCAAATGACAAAAGAAAGCGTATATATAGAAGTTGATCAATGACAATAGAAGATATTTATATAACTGGAGAGAAAAATGCAATACATAAAATAAATATATGGAAAGAACAAGTTAGAAAGGATTTACAAAAATAATAAAGATTACTCATTCAATATTCATTATGAGAATGAATTTAAAGGGAACAATAAGCATAATATCTTCTTTGCATATGGGAGACGAATATTATGTCATTACAGTTACTTGAAATTTATGCCCCCAAGAACTTTGTAAATATAGAAGAAATAAAGGAGAATTTTTCTGTTATTTCCTACTGGAACTTTGAGGAAGAAAAAGAAAAGCATCTAACGCGGATTTTATTAGAGACCAATGATGTAGAGCCAATGCTTGATTATTTGGAAAGTTTACCCGCTAGTGAAGACGATTATCAAGTTATGTTGCTGTCAGTACAAACATATCTTCCCAGAAAAAAAGAGAAAGAAGAGGATAAAAAAAAGAAGTTGCAGCGTGCAAGTCGGCATGAATTATATACGACAGTTCAGGGGGCAAGTCGTATAAGTGTCAGTTATATCTGGTTTATTATATTCTCCGCTATCGTTGCTGCGGTTGGCATTATAAAAAGCAGCCCAGCAATCGTCATTGGTGCAATGTTAATTGCCCCACTTATTGGTCCGGTAACGGCTATCTCATTTGCTTCCGTTCTCGGTGACTATAAATTAATACGCCAGTCCATTATTACATCGCTAGTTGGAATTGGAATCCCACTAGTAATTGCCGCTATATTTAGTTTTTTCTTCGACCCACCAATTTACAGTGACGAGTTTCTTTCACGGACAGACATTCACATTATTGATTTCATTGCAGCGATAGTATCTGGTGCTGCAGGTGCACTTTCTTTTGTTAAAAGAAATACAGGCGCTCTTGTAGGAGTTATGGTTTCAGTAGCCTTAATTCCTCCTACTGTTGTATTCGGCATGATCCTGGGAACAGGTAATTGGACGAAAGCTCTTGTCCCGTTTATTCTATTAATGGTCAACGTTTGCTCGATACTATTATCCGCTGTAATTGTTTTTTGGTTGAGTGGTATTAAACCGAATAATTGGCAGGATATCCAAAGGGCGAATATATCCCGGAAACTTTCTCTCATATTTATTTTAACGATAACGGTAATACTTGTAACAGCAATTCTATTTATCAATGTAGTCTGATACAAAGACTAAGTGCGTCTTATTTTAACGACTCCCCTTTGGTATTAGATAGTGTGTCCTATTGTTCTTAAAGTGGTGGGTGCATTAGATAATAAGAGCAACGCTGATTTTTCAGTGTTGCTCTTCATTGTTCTATAAGTACTTTTTATAATTATCTCATAAATCTCTCTCTAAGTATTGCTCTTGTTGGGCTAGCATCTTCTCCCATGATGGATAATGGAATAGAGATAAGTTCATATAATCCGGATTTTGCATTTATAAGTGGATTAATTTATTGTTTCATAGTGGGAGGTTCGCTTTACAGGCCAATCTTGTAATGTTGCCATTCATAAGGTAACAATGCCTGGTATTTCTTCTGTAAAAATCGATCATCAATCAAGGCGATGACGCCAGTGTCAGAATCCGTTCGTATCAGTCTTCCGCCTGCTTGAAGCACTTTATTCATCCCAGGATATACGTAAGCATAATCAAAGCCGTTCTTTCCAACCGATTGGAAGTAATTCTTCATAATATCTCTTTCGAAACCGATTTGTGGCATACCGACTCCGACTACAATGACACCCTCTAATCTGTCTCCTTTTAAGTCCACACCTTCAGAGAAGATTCCTCCAAGTACCGCAAATCCGACCAATCTTGTGTCACGTTCCGAGTTAAATTCCGCCAAAAAGTCTTCCCTTTCTGCTTCAGACATTCCGATATCTTGAATGATTGTAGACACGTCAGGATAATGTTCAGTAAATTGTTCATATGCATTTCTCATATATTGATAGGAAGGGAAGAAGATTAGGAAATTGCCCTGCTTCTTATCAATGACATCTTTGAAGAAGTGTACCATTGGCTCTATTGTCTTCTCACGATCCCGATACCTCGTCGAAAGCGGTTGAATGATTACTTCTATATTTTCCCTAGCAAAAGGAGAAGGAATAGAAACGACATAATCATCTGACTGTCCGCCAAGTAAATCTTTATAATAACCTGCCGGGTGTAACGTGGCTGAAAAGAATACTCTTCCTTTGAAGCCTTTTCCCATTTTTAGAATCTGCTCGGAAGGGTCCAGGCAGAATAATTTCATTCTTACTTCACTTTTATGCACTTCTATATAAGTAACAAATTGATCATTGTACAGTTCAGCAATTTTCACAAAGTTTTTGACAGCAAAATACGTATCCAATAATAATTCATGCTCATTCTGGACAAGCTCTGCTTCGGCTTCTGTTATGAATGTTTCACACAAAGCTACGAGATCCGTATCCATGTCCTTTCGTAAATAGTCCTCAGACTTCTTCACTTCTAATAAGTGGTCATTGATCGCTTTAGCAGATGCGGCAAGGGAGCCGGTTTTAAATTCTCTTTTCAACTGTAAAAATGCGGACTTGTGAATTTCTGCAGAATACATTTCTCGCGCACGATCCACCAAGTTGTGTGCCTCATCTACGAGGATGGCTGTTTTCTTTTTCTGGTCCTCCATCAAACGTTTTAACGAGACTCTCGGATCAAAAATATAATTATAATCACAAATGATGGCATCTACTGCATAAGCCAATTCAATGGAGAATTCAAAAGGACAAACCCGATGCTTTCTAGCATACTGTTCGATAATCATCCGGTCGATCATCTTTTCCTGTTCCAAAATGTCTATCATAGCCTCGTTGATGCGGTCATAAAAACCATCTGCAAAAGGACAATCTATACTTGTACAGATCGTTTCCTCCTGAAAACAAATCTTATCTTTAGCAGTTATCGTCAACACATGGATATCCAGACCATGATCAATTAATAAACGAAATGCCTCTTCTGCTGCTGTTCTTGTGATTGTTTTGGCAGTCAAATAAAACATCTTTTCTAATTTGCCCTCGCCGATAGCTTTAACAGCAGGGAAGATAGTAGAAATTGTTTTGCCAATTCCGGTAGAGGCACTCGCAAACAATGTTTTTTTGTCTACAATGGTTTTATATACGGAACCTGCGAGTTTCCGCTGGCCTTCACGATAAGCTTTAAACGGAAATTCCAGTGTCTTACTTGTTTTATTTCGTATTATTTTATGTTTTATTTTCACTTTTAAAAAGTGAGCATACTCCTCAATTACTTGATAAACGAAAGATTCCATTTCCTCATACGTCATCACTCGCTGGAATTGTCTCTGTTCCAGCGTTTTTACTTGGACATAGGTAAGTTGGATCGTCACCTCGGATAAATCATGATCTCCGGCATAAATATAACCATAAAAAATAGCCTGTGCCCAGTGTACGGGATGGGAATCCTCCTGAACGTCATCCAAGGAGTGTACGGTTGATTTTATTTCATCAATGGTTATAGAATCTCCATTTTTAAGCAATCCATCGCAGCGACCATCCACTCGAACAACGAAGTCCTCGTAAGGAATTTCTGCTTCTACAAACACTTCCTTTTCGTCGGATTCCTTGTAGCCTTTTTGGATGAATTGATGGATACGAGTTCCTTCCGTCATTGTTGCTGCAGTGCGGAATCCAGACTCAATACTGCCACTGCGATACACGTATTCCACTAAATTTCTAACTGAAATTTTTACTACGTTTGTCATTTGATCACCTAATATTATTCATTAGCTTAAGTTTAACAGAGATTGGATAGGTTTGGACTTTATTTTGATTATGAATTGTTTTCTTACTAGATTAATTTGATAAAGAGTTTTGATTAGCACCTCCAAAGGGTATAAAAAGAACAAATTAGTAAAACGTATAGTAAGGAATGATCGAGTTAATCAGTAAAAAGAAAGGAGATATTTATTATGAAACCATACGAAGGACTGAACAAAAATTATATATCTGGCGAATGGCGTGATGGGACAGGCAAAACCACTTATGAAGTAAAAAATCCGTATAATGATGAAGTGTTGCAGGAAATAAAAACAGCAAGTAAAGAAGATGTAGATGAAGCTTATCAATCTGCTGAACAGGCCAAAGAGGAATGGTTAAAATATAATCCATTCGAACGCTCTTCTATTATGGAAAAAGCTGTGCAGATTATTGAATCCAGAAGGGAAGAGTTTGTTGAACATCTAATTAGGGAAGGCGGTTCATCCCATCTGAAGGCTAACGTTGAAATTGACTTTGTTATCGCAATTACGAGGGAAGCAGCATCTTTTCCACTTAGAATGAATGGAGAAATTGTTCCTTCCCTTGTTCCAGGAAAGGAAAATAGAATTTATCGGAAGCCACTAGGGGTAGTTGGAGTAATCGGGCCATTCAACTTTCCGATGTATCTTGCGATGCGTTCAGTAGCACCGGCACTGGCTGTTGGTAACGGGGTCGTACTGAAACCAGATGAGCAAACAGCGGTAACCGGCGGAATATTACTTGCCAAAGTATTTGAAGAGGCGGGATTGCCGAAAGGAGTCTTTAATGTTGTTGTTCCAAAGTTAGAAGAAATCGGCGATGCATTTGTGGAACATCCTATTCCGCGGTTAATTTCATTTACAGGGTCCACACCGGCAGGACGGCATATTGGTGAAATATGCGGAAGGAATATTAAAAAAGTTGCGCTTGAATTGGGAGGGAACAACCCGCTTGTAGTGCTTGGTGATGCAAAAGTAGAAAGTGCGGTGAATTCCGCATTGTTCGGTAAATTTATGCATAATGGACAAATATGTATGGCTATTAATCGAATCATCGTTCATAAGGATTTATATGAGGAATTTATGGAAAGATTTGTGGAAAAGACGAAGAAAATTAAAGTGGGAGACCCGAGTGACAAAGATAATCTTATCGGACCATTGATAAATCGGAAAGCAATTGATCGGATACTGGAACAAATTGAAATGGCTAAGAAACAGGGAGCTAAAGTGGTACTGGAAGGAAAAGTGGAAGGCAATGTCATGCATCCTTATATATTAACAGGTACAAATGATGTAGCGACAGCTCAAAACGAAATGTTTGGTCCGGTTGCAACTATTATCTCTGCAGAAAGTGATGAAGAAGCAATCCGTATTGCAAATGATACCCCATTTGGGCTAAGTGGGGCGGTTCATTCGGGTTCTCCAGAAAGAGGGGTAGAAGCAGCTAAACAGATTACTTCCGGTATGGTTCATGTAAATGATCAAAGTGTGAACGATGAGCCATTGATTGCTTTCGGAGGAGAGAAGGATTCTGGACTGGGCCGTTTCGGAGGGAAATGGTCACTAGAAGAGTTTACTACCGTCCAATGGGTTTCTGTCCAAACCGAAGAGAGAGAAAGTCCTTTCCATACGAATTATCTCGAATAAAAATAATTAGAGAGAAAGTCCTTTCCATACGAATTATCTCGAATAAAAATAATTAGAGAGATAGAAATTGATATGAACCATATGAAATTTATCGGTTAAGGTAATAGAAAGAGTGAAGAACCACTATGGAGGTCATCAAAAATGCAGAGGGAAGTTCATAACCTCTGCGTTTTTGCCGTCTAAAGAATCATGGATGCTTTTTCTATCTTGCAAAAGGGTAACAAGTATATTTTGGGCTCTTGTTTCACTGTCGAACAAACCAAAAGACCCCGTAGGTCTTTTGGTATCTATTAAAGGTCAGAAATCATTCCGCCATCTACAACAAATTGAGCGCCAGTTGAGTAGCTAGAATCATCAGAAGCCAGATATACAACAAGGTTAGATACCTCTTCTACTTCCGCTCTTCTTCTTAATGGAATATCTTGTTCTAGTTGCTTCAAATATTCTTCCACATCTGGTTGATCTGCCATTGGTGTTTTGATAATTCCAGGGTGTACGGAGTTCACTCGGATGTTATGTTGGCCAAGCTCCGCAGCCGCACCTTTTGTCATTCCAGTTACAGCGTGTTTGGATGCGCTGTAAGCAATAGCAGTTGGAGCACTTACCAAGCCATCTACGGATGAAATATTAACAATGGAACCGACACCAGCTTTTTTCATGGAAGGGAGTACTTTTTGCATTCATAATAACACGCCAAGCTCGTCCACTTTAAAGGTTAATTCAAAGTCTTTTACCGTTAGTTCTTCTAATGGTTTGAAGATACCAATTCCAGCATTGTTTACTAGCACGTTTATCGGATCAAACGCTTCTTTCGTTTTTTCTACGACGTTTACCCAGTTCTCCTCATCAGCTACACCGAGTTGAAGGGCGATTGCGTTTTCACCTAACTCATCTGCTAGCTTTTGTCCACCTTCCAAGTTAAGGTCTGTAATTGCCACCTTTGCGCCTTCTTCTATAAATTTACGAGCATGCATAGCCCCCATCCCTTGTGCTGCACCTGTAATAATTGCTACTTTACCATCTGGTTTTCCCATGATGCTTTCCTCCCGTTAAATAGAATGTCAAATCTTAAATTGAAAAATTTTAATCATCTATCCCACGATTTATACTATCATTTAAGGTATTTGTAATTAAGGGTATCTGATTTAAGTATACTACATCATCAGAAAAAATTACATGCTAGTTTTATGCTTGGTTGAAATGAATGCTTAAGGGAGAAGGGTTAATTTAATCATGAACGTTTAGTTTTAAAGAGCCCAAGCTAGCCTTCAAAACCTGATTACTAGACCAATTCTGGAATATTATGTGGCTGTTGAACGTTGTTAATGTTCAAGTAATTTGTTCTACTGATGTCCTTGCCATCTTGTTGAAACAGCTTCCAACTTCTATTTGCATAATTGTATTCAAATTCCACATACTACTAACAAGAAGTATCGGTTAAAGGGGGTGCGGGGATGCGACTCAAAAGAAATAAATCCAAAAAAACTTTGATAAACCAGGCAAATATCTCCCTAGAAAATATTAAGAGTCAATTAAATCATACCAGCGATTTAAAAGAACGTGAAATACATAGCAATGGTCAAACCTATATTATCCTTTACATCAATTCATTAGTTGATCAGGAAAAGCTTGAATCAAAGATCATTAAACCGCTTATAAAGATGGAAAACAATAATATTCTAAATGAGCTATACAGCCAGGAGATCCGCACGATTAAAAGTAATAAAAACGCCATTAACGGAATATTAGATGGTTATTGTCTGCTGATAAATAAAGGCAGGAATAGTGAGGGATTCCTGCTGAAAACGAACGCATCAACCGATAGAGAAGTTTCAGAGCCTGTCGTTGAAAAAGCAATCCTTGGGGCAAAAGTAGGTTTTGTTGAAAGCTTAGACAAAAACATTTTTTTACTTCGTACTGTAACAAAATCACCCGATTTCACTGTTAAGGATTATACATTGGGTTCCTCAACAACAACGAATGTATCACTAGTTTATTTGGAACATATGGCAAATCCGGAAATTATCAAAAAGGTTGAACAACGTATAAAAAGTATTACGCTTGATTCCATCCGATCAGAAGGAGATATTCAGGATTGCATTGAAGATCATACACTTACTCCATTTCCTCAGCTTTTACTGACGGAACGGCCAGATAAAGCTTCAGCAAATTTAAAGGACGGGAGGGTTGCTTTAATTACAGATGGAAGTCCTACTGTAATTATATTGCCAGCGACATTTATGACGTTCTTTCAAACGCCGGATGACTATATTACACGTTGGTGGTTAGGGTCATTTTTTAAATTTATACGTCTATTCAGCTATATCATTGCACTTATCCTACCGGCATTATATATTGCTTTCGTTTCATTCCACTATGAAGTCATTCCTTTGGAGCTTGTTTATTCGCTGCAGTCTTCATTGAGTTACGTACCATTTCGGCCATTTATAGAGTTGATGATTATGCAGCTTTCCTTTGAATTGCTTAGAGAAGCGTCCATTCGACTGCCACCTTCCGTAGCCACGACTTTTGGGATTGTCGGCGGGCTAGTTGTAGGAACCGCTATGGTTGAGGCAGGAATTGTCTCCTATGGTGGTCTTATAGTTGTTGCATTAACATCCGTCTCATCTTTTGTTCAGCCAAATATAGAAATGAGCAGCTCGATTCGTGTCTTAGGATTTCCTTTAATGCTAATAGCAGCTATATTCGGGTTTTTTGGAATTGTAATTGGAGTGTTATGTGTGTTAATTCACTTGTCCCGCCTTACTTCATTCGGTTTTCCATATTTTTCGCCTATTGTTCCATTGAACATAAAGGATTTTAAAGACAAAATTATTCGTGTTCCTTCATGGATGATGTATAAACAGCCTAAAGATTCCCCTCATTTCAAGAAGGAAAAACAATCAAGGAAGTGGAAACTAGATGACAGTGAAGGGCCGTATTAGTTCTGTAAATTTATTTTATGTGCTGGCGCAAACGATGATAGGAGTTGGCTTGTTATCATTACCTCACCAAACACATCGTACAGCAGGCAGTGACGGATGGATTTCTATTTTAATTACTGGATTTTTTATTCAACTAATTGTACTGATTATCTGGTTACTATGCAGAAAGTTCCCCAATCTTACTTTATTTGATTTTTCTAAAGTAATCGTGGGGAAAACGCTTGGAACGGTAGTAAACTTTTTATATATTATTTATCTGCTGACTATCATTTGTTATATCTTCATTGTGTATACAGATACTTTAAAACGATGGATACTCCCTGAGACTCCAGGATGGATTTTACTTTTGATATTATTCGTTCTACTTATTTATGGGAGTATTTGTACGATAAAAAATGTGATATCTTTATTTTCTTTTCTATTCTTGTTTATCCCGCTTTTATTCCTTATTACATTTTTTGTCTATCATGATCCATCCATAGATGTTCGCTATCTCTTCCCTATTGGTCACAGCGGTGGATGGAATATTCTTAAAGGTACAAAGGATACCTTTGTATCTTTCATAGGCTATGAGACGTTACTTATTTATTTTGCTTTTATGAAGCGGTCCAAAAGAATCACGGCGCTGAAAGGGGCATTTTTCGCAATATTATTTGTAACCACTTTTTTAATGTATATTGTAATGATAAGTACGATGATGCTTAGCCCGGAAGAAATGAAAATCACTCGGGAACCTGTTCTATACATCCTAAGTGCAGTAGAAATAAGATTGTTAAGCCGATTAGATTTAATATTTCTTTCTTTCTGGTGTATGGTAGTTTTTGCTACTATTATCAGCTACTCCTTTTCAGCAAGTATGGGAATAAGTAAATTAATCCGTATCAAACATAAATTTGCTGTGATGTTAGCTGGAACATTCGTGTTTATCGTTTCGATAATATTTTATTATATGGAGGTTACCTTGCTTGAAAAATGGTTAAAGCATTTTAGTTTAATTTTCGGCGTTATTATCCCTACCTTATTGCTTTTCATAACCATTATTTTTAAAAGAGAGGCGGCATCGACCTATGAGGAAAAGGAAAACTAAGCTCGTCTTGCTCTTCTTTATTCTTCCATTACTAGCTGGGTGCTGGGATGAAAGACTTCTAAAGAATTCCCGTACGGTGTATTTATCAGGTTTTGACTTGTATGAAAATGGTGATTATCAAATAACTTCAATTATTAGAGATATGAATATTAGTGAGTCAAGCAGAGGGGAAATCTCTATATCGAATAAACTGGTAACTGGAAATGGAAGTTCAATAAGAGAGGCAAGCGTGACAATTGACAGGAGTGTAGCTGGTAATTACGATCCCGCAAAAGGAAGAGTATTAATTTTAGGAATCGACGTCGCCAAGGGTGATATTTATAATGTGCTGGATGCTGTTTACCGGGATCCAAGGGTGGATTTAAACGCCAAAATTGCTGTGACAGATAACAGTGCAAATAAGATTATTACTCATTTGTCCGAAAATGAAGTCGAAAAAGGGGAATACCTGTACGAATTAATTCACAGCAGTGAAATAAATTCGGAGATTCAGAATATTACACTACGATCGATTCGCACCTATTTATTTGATGAAGGAAAAGATTTCATGCTACCTTATTTGAGCAAGGACGAGGATAATAAAGTAAAAATAAATGGGGTTGCTCTTTTTCATGACCAAAGCTTTACCGGACAGTTTCTTACCCCTGCTGAAAGTACTTTGCTATTATTATTTATGGAAACAAAATCTCAACAGGCACTCTTAACAGAGCAGTTAGACAAAGAAGCTAATGTATCCGTCAGCTATAATGTCAAAAGCGTATCTAGAAAACTTAAACTGGAGAAAAAAGAAAAGGTGCATGCTGACATTTTGTTGGAATTGGACGTGGAGATTGTTGACTATCCTCCAGATCATTTAAATAAGCAGAGTCGGATCAGCTTTTTAGAAAGACAATTATCAAAGATTCTCACTGAAAAAGCGGATGCTCTCTTCAAAAAACTTGCGGAAAATCAAAGTGACATACTTGGATTAGGTAGAGAAATGATCGCCTTTCATCCATCTATATGGGAGGAAATAAAGGGAGAAAATTATTATGAGCAAATCCTTGTGAATCCCACGGTAAAAGTCAATGTTAGAAGTAGCGGAATCACTTTGTGATCACTGGAATTTTTCAACTTTTCTTTTGTGTATCTTTTAGTGTTGGCGGGGCCCGATTAGGATATATATGAAAGATTTATTTAAAAAGCCCAACTAGTAAATTGGGCTTTTAATGATTTCTAACTGTTTTCAAACTGAAGGTATTCTAACACATTACCAAATGGATCTTTAAAACTAATATATTTTCCCGGAGGACAATCGGTTGGTTCCTCAACGATAAAATTCACGTCTTTTTCTTTTAAGGCTTTAGTTGTTTCATGTATATCTTCTGTTTTTAAACCTAATGCTATTCCTGTAGTTTTATTATCGTTGTGATAAGTGGCATTTTCATTTTCTTCTAAAACAATTGGTAACTCTCCATGTACGAGTGATACTATTTTGGGTCCATATTGCCTGTTTACTTCAAAACCTAGAATATTGGTATAAAAATCAATTGCTTCACTCATATTTGGTACATAAATGCTTATGACACAAACTTCGTTACCCATACTAAACACCTCGTTATAAGTTTTACTATTGATATTCCACAAACATGGATGCATGTCCTTTATTTATTTTCCTTTTTTACGATGGAATAAGTTTCATTAAGAAGGAAATCGCAGCCACCTTGTTGAAGTATAGGGCAGAAGAGTCGGAAGAGGATCGTTTAGGGGGAATAAAGATTATTTCATTCATAAAGGTCAAACAAAAGAAAGTGGAGATACTTTGTAAAGGTAACAAAGGCAAAACTATCATCATATTAACAGGGATGGGCTGTTCCTTTGATGAATGGTACAACATTACCGAGAAGTTAAGTGAAACAAATAGAGTAGTAATGTTTCACAGACCTGGACTTGGTGAAAGTGAGATTGGGTTTGATGAAACTCGGAATACAAAGGCTGTCGTTGATGAATTATCCGAATTACTTACCGTACTTGAAATTACGGAACCAATTATATTGGTTGGTCATTCGTATGGCGGGTTGTGTGTCCAACATTTTGCTAAAACTTACCCTCACAAGGTTGCAGGAATAGTTTTAGTGGATTCAACTTCTGTGGATCTACAGGAATTGGATGAGTTAGATTTGGATGAAGATGAGACGGATGAAATTTGGTTAGAGAAATGTAAAACTTATTCTTTAATGGAAGAAGAGCGGTTAAGGGAAATTATAAATCCTACTCTTTCAGAAAAGCTACAACCATTACCTAACGAAATTCAGCAAAGGTTATTAGACTTTCAAATAAGACCTTCTTTATACAAAGCGATGTATTCTGAAATAAGCAATTGGAAAAAAGATGCTGAGATTATTAAATCAATAGGAACTACTATCCATGTTCCGCTAATTGTTTTAGGAAGAGATATGGAGTATTGCATTCAATTAGGAACACAGAGCGGCCTATCAAAAGAGGAAATAGGCATTTTTGAAGCGAAGTGGAAAGAACTCATTAAGAGGCAGGCCAAACTTTCCAACATGAGTAAAATTGTATTCGTAAAAAATGCCAGCCATTCTATACATACGGATAGACCAGATATGGTCATTCAATCCATTTTGGAGATCGTAAATAAAGAAACTTAAAGTAACATTTATATAGGAATTGCATTTTTATTATAAATTAAACTAAAGGGGAAAGTTCTGCATAGAAATAAACAGGGGTGGTGATGATTTTGTTTCAGAAATGGTTTTACGGAATACTAGCTATATTGGGATTCATTGGATTAATGATTGTTGAGTTAACGATGGTTGTTCCATTTGCCACCAACCAATTGATTGTTTCTGCAATCGTTATTGTTTTCTATCTGTATCTGTTATATCTGATTACATTCCGTAAGATATTTTAAATAAACAGTTGGCGATAGTTCAAGGAGGATTATCGCTTTTTCAATGGAAAATATTACAATCATATTAAGGAAGAAACACTAGACACCCTCGATAACCACTTATAAACACCACTAAATGTCATGATTAAGGTGGTTATTACAATAATCACCTATATCGTTTTTCGTCATAATTTGTTAACAAGATATCATTACTTACCAATATGAATTTAATATCGCATTGATATACTTAGATACTATAAAGAAAATGTGGGGAGGAGCTAAGGTGAAATTTATACAAGCTTAGCTCTTAAAATTCTTCTATTTGCTCCTTGCCGTTAAGTTTCATATCCACTTGCAATTAACATTATTTACATCTTCAAAAAGACCAAGAAAAGGAGAGATAAGAGTGAAAAAGTCTATTTTTCTTTTATTAGTTGGCTTTCTTTTGATTTTTGGTTTTTCAACCCAAGCTAGTGCAGATAATCAGTCAACCTGGTTTGCTACGGAAGAAGATAGTAGATGGAATATGACGATGAAAATAACTGGTACGGAAAAAGATATGCAAATAAATTTGGAAGATCTATGGAAAGTGAATAAAGCAACAGGTGAGAGCATTTATTATGCCAGCGATTTTCTTCCTCTAGATGGAAGGCTCTGCAATGCGTCTACAGGTGATTGTACTCAGTATGAGTCCTTTCAAGACGATAACTTTGGAACGATTGAATTCACCAACATGAAGCCAGGAACTTATCGCCTTGAAATTATAGATTGGGAGCCAGAATATACATATCAAGGGTATGTATCAGGCAAGGTTAATTAAAGTGTTTATAAATCGCCTCCCTTAGGAATCTGAAAAGGTAAATAGGACAAGATAATCACTTGATCTTTAAAGAAGGAGACCCCCTTTGTTTCGTTGAAGCTATACATTGTGGCAGTAAGACTTCGTTCAGCAATAGCAACATTAAATGGAGTTATAATTTGTGAAAAAATGAAATTAAAAAAGTAGTAAAGAAGAAGGAATTATTCATTCTCTGTTGAAATATTAAGATAGTAAAATTTGTTTTAGCTAATAGAAAACGAAAGATATCATTGTTCAGAGATATAATAAACAACTTATTTTGAGAAGGAGGGGTCCCATGAATGATTCAGATCGGCAAAAAATGAAAGAAGCGATTAAAAAGGCTTCTGAGATGAACCGTGCACTTATGGAGGAATTTGATAACTTTAACGCTTGAGTGAAAGCTTTATAATCTTTACTTGGAACGTATTTAATCGAATTGCGAATCAAATGGACGATACAGCGTTGTACAATGACATCGGGAAAAATAGCCCGTGCGCCTTCCTCTAAACCACTCACGCCATCCATTGATATAAAGAAAATGTCTTCGACACCTCTAGCTTTTATCTCATCAAAGATCTGCATCCATTTATGCTTACTTTCC